>CALQBT020000130.1 GCA_943328885.2 Bordetella parapertussis
CGGCGGCCTTTCCCAGTGCCTGCGGCAAGACCAACTTCGCGATGCTGGTGCCGCCCAGCAGCTTCGAGGGTTGGAAGGTCACGACGATCGGCGACGACATCGCCTGGATCAAGCCCAATGCCGACGGCAAGCTGCACGCGATCAACCCCGAGTCGGGTTACTTTGGCGTCGCGCCGGGCACCAACTACAAGACCAACCCGAACTGCATGGAATCGCTCAAGTCGGACGTGATCTTCACCAACGTCGCGCTGACCGATGACGGCGATGTCTGGTGGGAGGGCATGGACGGTGAGGCGCCTGCACACCTGATCGATTGGCAAGGGCGTGACTGGACGCCCGCGATCGCCAAGGAGACTGGCGCCAAGGCCGCGCACCCGAACTCGCGCTTCACGGTGTCCGCCACCAACAACCCGGCGCTCGATGCCGACTGGGACAACGCCGACGGCGTGCCGATCGACGCCTTCATGTTCGGCGGCCGGCGCTCGACCACCGTGCCGCTGGTGACCGAAGCGCGCAACTGGGCCGAGGGCGTTTACATGGCGGCGACGATGGGGTCCGAGACCACTGCGGCGGCGGCCGGCGCGGTCGGCCAGGTGCGGCGCGACCCGTTCGCGATGCTGCCCTTCATGGGCTACCACATGGGCGACCACTTTGCGCATTGGCTGGCGCTGGGCGCCAAGCTGGCGCAAGGCGGTGCGCCACTGCCGCGCATCTACTGTGTCAACTGGTTCCGCAAGGGTGACGATGGCAAGTTCGTCTGGCCCGGCTACGGCGACAACATGCGCGTGCTCAAGTGGATGCTTGAGCGCGTCGAAGGTGTCGGCGGCGGCCAGGAGAACCTGTTCGGCGTCAGCCCGCGCTACGAGGACTTGAACTGGTCCGGGCTCGATTTCAGCCGCGAGCAGTACCAGTCGGTGAGCTCGATCGACCGCGCGGCCTGGCGCGCTGAGCTGGTGCTGCACGGTGAGTTGTTCCAGCAGCTCGCGAGCCGGCTGCCGTCGCAGCTGTTGGCCACCAAAGCCCGCATCGAGAAACAGCTCGAACAGGCCTGAGGGCCTGGGCATCGGCGAGCAGGCGCTGACACCGCCTGCTGCACCGCAGCCGCTGACCCGTGCAACAGCGAGCGGCCCGACCGATGCGACTGCAACTGTTTTCAGACCTTCACCTCGAGACCGAGACCTTCGACCCGCAGCCTGCTGCCGGGGCCGAAGTGCTGGTGCTGGCAGGCGACATCGACGCCAACTGGACCGCGCTCGAGCGTTTCGGCGGATGGCCGGTGCCCGTGCTGATGGTGGCGGGCAACCACGAGTTTGACGGCCGCGACTTGACGGCGGCCTGGCCGGCGCTGCGCGAGCGCTGCGACCGCTTCGGCATCCGCCTGATCGAGCGTGAAAGCCTGGTCTTGACGAGCGCGGCCGGGCTGCGGGTGCGCTTTGTGGGCACGGTTCGCTGGTCGGATTTCGATCTTTTCGGCGCCGCCGGGCGCGACCGGGCGATGCGCGCTGCAGCCTACTTTCTCAAGCTGATGGCCGCCAGCCGCGGCGGCGAGCCGGTCGGCCCGGCGCAGCTGCGCGACGAATCCCTGGCCTGCCGCGATTGGCTCGCGGCCGAGTTGCGCTTGCCCAACCCGGGCTTGGCCGATGTCGCGGGCTGGGAGAGCACGGTCGTGGTCACCCACTTTGCGCCCAGCCTGCGCAGCGCCGACCCGCGCTTTGGCAAACAACCCGGCACCGCCAGTTTCTGCAATGCCGACGACGAGTTGATCGCCTTGGCCGATCTTTGGCTGCATGGCCACTTGCATTGCCGCCACGACTACACCGTCGCGCGACCCGGCCTGGCACCGACACGGGTGGTGTCGCAGGCCATGGGCTTGCCGCGCAAGGGCGAGAGCGTCGGATTCGATCCGTTCAAACTGTTGCAAGTCCTCCCCTCGGCTTGACATTGGGCAAGCTGAGAAGGCGGCTGTCTGCGAGACTGGGATTCTGACCCCTCGCAACCGGAGCATTGGCGATGAAGATTCTGGTCCCCGTGGACGGCAGCCCGTTCACCAAGCGCATGCTGGCCTACCTGGCCGCCCACGACGAGTGGCTGGGCGCTGCACACCAGTACACCTTGCTGCATGTGGCGCCTGCGGTGCCGCCGCGCGCCGCTGCGGTGCTTGACAAGGCCGTGCTGCGAAGCCATTACGCCGAGGAAAGCGAAAAGGTCTTCAAACCGCTGCGAGTGTTTTTCGCCAAGCAGAAGATCGAGGTCGACTTTGTCGCCAAGGTGGGGCCTTCCGCCGAGACCATCGCCAGCCTGGCCGACAAAGGCCGGTTCGACCTGCTGATGATGGGCTCGCATGGCCACGGCTTGATCGGCAGCCTGGTGCTGGGCTCGGTGACCACCAAGGTGCTGGCGCGCTGCGAGACCCCGCTGCTGATCATCCGCTGAGCGGTAGAGGCGCCGGCCGCCTCAGGCCCTGGCCGCCAGACCGCCGAAACAGCTTGCCATCACCCATTCGACGATCTGGGCGTCGCTGTAGCGCCCGCCCGCCTTCAGAAAGCCCAGCACCGGGTCGCAGGCGCGGGCGAAGACCGTGAACAGCACCGCTTCGGGCGGCAGTTGCCGATCCAGCGTGCCGTCGCTCTGGGCTTGCACGATCCAGGCCCCGAGCAGGTCGCTCAGCGTCGTCAGGCGGTCCATGTAGCCGCGGTGGGCCACCAAGGCCAGCCTGAGCGAGGAGTTTTCGGCCGGCAAGGTGGGCATCTTGCCGTCGAGCTGGGTCTGCAGCGTCCAGCGCGTGATCGCTTTGAGCCGCTGCAGCGCGCTGGCCCCTGCCACGGCTTGCTCGGTCTTGACCTGTTCCAAGGCCAGGTCCAGAGCTTGTGCCATCGCCGCTGCGGCCAGCGCCTCCTTGGAGGCAAAGTGCTTGTACAAGCTGGCCTTGGCGATGCCCACGTCGGCAGCGACTTCGTCGACGGTCATCGCGTCGAAGCCCTTCTCGGCCAGCAAGCGCATCACGGTCGCGACGATCGCGGCCTCGCGGGCGAGGTGCATTTTTTGCTGGAAGCTCAGTCTGGTCACGGCTTGATTTTAGACAATAGGTGTGGGTTCAGACTGCTCGGTTCAGACCGCGACTTCGGGTCGCCTGGCGACCGGCCGCCATCGCTTGGGCGCGTCAAGCCGAGCTTTCGATCACCCCACCGCCCAGGCAGACCTCGCCGTCGTAGAGCACGGCCGACTGGCCCGGCGTGACGGCCCACTGCGGCGCCTGGAAATCCAGCGCGTAGCCACTGGCCGATGCGCCCAGCGTGCAGGCGGCGTCGGCCTGGCGGTAGCGCGTCTTGGCGGCGTACGGTCCGTCACAGGGCGGGCTGCCCGCGACCCAGCTGGCCGCCTCGAAGCGCAGCGCGCTCGATTGCAGCCAGGGATGTTGATGGCCTTGGACGACCACCAAGGTGTTGCGCGCCAGGTCTTTGCGAGCGACGAACCAGGGCGCGTGGTCGCCGGCGCCGCGCGCCGCACCGCGCTCCTTGACGCCGCCTATGCCCAAGCCCTGGCGCTGGCCCAGCGTGTAGAAGCTCAGGCCTACGTGCTGGCCTAGCGTGCGGCCGCGGTCGTCGACGATGGCCCCGGGTTCATGGCGCAGGTAGCGGTTGAGAAACTCGCGAAACGGCCGCTCGCCGATGAAGCAGATACCGGTCGAGTCTTTCTTGGTCGCGTTCGGCAAGCCGATCTCGGCGGCGATGCGCCGCACCTCGGTCTTGGGCCATTCGCCGATCGGGAACAGCGTCTTGCTCAGTTGCGCCTGGTTCAAGCGGTGCAGAAAGTAGCTTTGATCCTTCAGCGGGTCCAGGCCCTTGAGCAGCTCGAAGGCGCCGTTGCGCTCGCGCAGCCTCGCATAGTGTCCGGTGGCGATCTTGTCGGCACCCAAGCGCATCGCGTGGTCCAGAAAGGCCTTGAACTTGATCTCGGCGTTGCACAGCACGTCGGGGTTGGGGGTGCGCCCGGCCTGGTACTCGCGCAGGAACTCGGCGAACACCCGGTCCTTGTAGTCGGCGGCGAAGTTGACATGCTCGATCTCGATGCCGATCACATCGGCCACCGCCGCCGCATCGACGAAGTCGACGTTCGACGAGCAGTACTCGTTGTCGTCGTCGCCTTCCCAGTTTTTCATGAAGATGCCGACGACCTCATGGCCTTGCTGCTTGAGCAGCCAGGCGGTGACGGCCGAATCGACGCCACCGGACAAGCCGACGACCACCAGGGCAGGTTTCATGGGCTGCGATTGTCCCTGCCCGCAGCGCGGGGCCAGGGTTCAGTGTCGGGTCCTGGCCGCGTCAGAGCTTTTTGTGCGCACCGTCGCACAGCGGCGAGTTGGCGCTTTGCTTGCAGCCGCAGAAGTGCACCGTCTTGGACTCGGTCGCGCTGTACTTCAGGGGCACGAACGGACCACCCTTGTGCGAGCCGTCGCACAGCGGTTGCTTCTTGCTGTTGCCGCAGGAGCACCAGAAGTATTCCTTGCCCGCTTCGACGGCCATGGCGTAAGGTGATTTTTGGGCGATGGTGGCTTGGGTCATGACGGCGCTCCGGCGGGGTTGAAGCTGCATCATGCCCTGAAAAAGACCTCAGCCCCTCCCGCTGGCTAGACTGCGGTCACGGCGTGGCCTGTCCATCCCTGATCGGCCGCCGACCATCCCAGGAGACCTTCTTGACCGAAACTTCCACTCCCTTCGAGGCCATCACGCTGTCGGTGAGCGACGGCGTCGCGCAACTCACGCTGAACCGTCCCGCGTCGCTGAACGCACTCAATGACGAGATGTTCCGCGAAATCCCGCGCGCCGTCGCGCAGGCCACGATGGCCGGCGCGCGGGCTTTGCTGATCACCGGGGCGGGCCGAGGTTTTTGCTCCGGAGCCGATCTGGTCGGACGTGGCTTTGCGCCAACCACCTCGGAGGCGCAGCGCGAAGCCGTCAACCGCGCGGGTTTCGAGCGCGTGATCACGCTGGTGCGTTCGCTCAACGAAGCGCCTATGCCGGTGGTCTGCGCGATCAACGGTGTGGCTGCCGGCGGCGGGGTCGGCATCGCGCTGGCCTGCGACGTGATCCTGATGGCCCGCAGCGCGCGCTTTGTGCTGACCTTCGTCCCCAAGCTGGGCCTGGTACCCGATGTCGGTGCCACCTGGCTGATGACGCGCATGATCGGGCGCGCCCGCATGATGGCGGCCAGCTTGCTGGGCGACGCGATCAGTGCCGAGGACGCTGAGCGCTGGGGCATGGTCGCGCGACTGGTGGACGACGCGCAGTTGCAGGCCGAGGCGATGGCGGTTTGTCGCCGTCTGGCCGACGGGCCGCAGACGGCGGTGGCGCGAACGCGGCGGCTGGTCGATGCCGCCACTGAGATGCCGATCGGCTCGCACATCCTGCTCGAGCGCGACATGCAGGCCAGCCTGATCGGGTCCGCCGAGCATCTGGAAGGCATCGCGGCGTTCCGCGAAAAGCGTCCGGCGCGGTTCAGCTGAGCGGCCCGGGCGCGTACACCGACGCATCGGCGCCGACCGCGTCGAGCGGATAGCGTCTGCCCGCCAAGTGGTCCTCGATGCAGCGCAGCACCAGCGGGCTGCGGTGGCGCGCGACGCTGGCGCGAACCTCGTCGGGCGTCAGCCACAGCCGGCGCACGATGCCGGTGTCGAGCGCCCGGCCGGGTTCGGGCAGGCCCACGCTGCCGGCGTAGGCAATTCGCAAATAGGTCACGTCCTCGGCGGGCCGGCCGTCCTGGCCTGCCCGCACGAAGCGTGACAGGTAGACGCCGAGCAGTGACTGCGGCACGAACGCACAGGCGGTCTCTTCCAGGCATTCGCGAGCCACGGCCTGCTGGGGCGATTCACCCGGGTCGAGATGGCCGGCCGGGTTGTTGAGCCTCAAGCCCTCTGGCGTGTGCTCTTCGATCAGCAGGTAGCGGCCCTCGTGTTCGGCGACTGCTGCCACGGTGACGCTGGGTTTCCATCGGGTGTCGGTCATCGCAAGATAGTAGCGGCTGGCCGCGGCGTGATCTGCTGCTGCTGAGCCTGCGTTGAAGTCGGGTAAGCTCATCGGTGGAATTGCCCCCCTTCCCCCGGCGGGCGCGTGAGGAGAAACTGCATGCAAATAGGCGTACCGCTCGAAACGGTGGTCGGTGAAAGCCGTGTTGCCGTCACCCCCGAGACGGCCAAGAAGCTTGTGGCCCAGGGCCATGTGCTGCGCATCGAATCAGGTGCGGGTGTGGCGGCCAGTGTCACCGACGAGGCCTACCTCGCCGCCGGGGCTCAGCTCACCGACCGCGCCGGTGCGTTCGGCGCCGATCTGGTGCTCAAGGTGCGTGGGCCGCAAGACGGCGAGCTCGGCCTGATGAAACCCGGCGCCGCGCTGGTGGGCATGCTCAACCCCTTCGACGCGGCCGGGCTGCAGGCCTTGGCCGCCGCCGGCCTGACGAGCTTCGCACTCGAGGCCGCGCCGCGCACCACCCGTGCCCAAAGCATGGACGTGCTGTCGAGCCAGGCCAACATCGCCGGCTACAAGGCGGTGATGATCGCCGCCGACAAGTACCAGCGTTTCTTCCCGATGCTGATGACGGCAGCCGGCACGGTCAAAGCCGCGCGTGTGGTGATCCTGGGCGTGGGCGTCGCGGGGCTGCAGGCCATCGCCACCGCCAAACGGCTGGGTGCGGTGATCGAGGCCAGCGATGTCCGGCCCGCCGTCAAGGAGCAGGTCGAGTCGCTGGGCGGCAAGTTTATCGAGGTGTCCTATGACACGCCCGAAGAGAAGGAGGCCGCGGTCGGTGTCGGCGGCTACGCCAGGCCGATGCCGCCGAGTTGGCTGGCGCGCCAGCAGGTCGAGGTCGCCAAGCGGGTGGCTGCGGCCGACATCGTGATCTCGACCGCGCTGATCCCGGGCCGGGCCGCGCCGACACTGGTGACCGAGGACATGGTCAAGGCGATGAAGCCGGGTTCGGTGATCATCGACATCGCTGCCGGCAAAGGCGCCGATGCGAGTGGTGGCATGACGGGCGGCAACTGCCCGCTGTCCGAGGCCGGCAAGACGGTGGTCAAGCACGGCGTGACGATCGTCGGCGAGACCAATCTGGCCGCGCTGGTCGCAGCCGATGCGTCGGCGCTGTACGCCCGCAACGTGCTCGATTTCCTCAAGCTGGTGCTCACCAAAGACGCTGGTTTTCAAGTGCCGATGGACGACGACATCGTCGCCGCCTGCTTGATGACGCAGTCCGGTGAAGTCAAGAGAAAGTAAACCATCATGGACATCCTCAACCCCACCATCACCAACCTGATCATCTTTGTGCTGGCCATCTACGTCGGCTA
>CALQBT020000131.1 GCA_943328885.2 Bordetella parapertussis
CTGATCTCGCCCACCGGATCGGGCATCGCGGCGAGCTGCTCGCAGCCCTCGGCGACCGTGGCGATCGCCGCCGGCGTCAGCTTGAGCCGATCGACCAGCGGCTCGGCCAGACCCGCAGCCCGCGCGGCCTCTAGGTCCTGGGCATTGGCCTGCGCGAGCGGGGCGGCTGACGCACGCAGGCGGCGCGCCAGCGCGCGCAGTGCCTGGTTCTTGGCCGCCGTGCTGGCCGCGGCCATCAAGGTGGCCGCAGCGCGTGCGCCAGCGCCAACCTGGGCCATGTAGGCGGGGATGTCAGCAGGGTTCATAGCGTCGATTTTCCCAGAACGGCGCCAGCGCTCAAGCCGCAGGGTCGACAGCCCCGGCCGACAGCGCCGACGCAGCCCGGCCTCATTCGTTGTCCGCCCACGCCAGCGTGGCGAGCCAAGCCGCGACCTGGGCTTGCGGCAGGTCGATTTGCACCTGCTTGCGGCGCGAGGTGTCGCCGCGCAACAGCGTGACCGCACGCTTAGGGCAACCCAGCTCGCCGGCCAGCCAGCCCAGCAGCTGGGCGTTGGCTTTGCCATCGACCGGCGGCGCGGCCAGTCGCACCCGCAACGCACCGTCGTGCAGGCCGTCAGCAGCGGTTCGGCGGGCATTGGGCGAGACGCTGACGTCTAGCCTGCAGCCGCCTGGCCGCGCCGCCAGACAAGGCCAGGGCTCGATCACCGCGCGGCCGCCTTTAGGCTCAGCGAGCTGCCGGCTTCTTTCGCGCGGCCACCTTCTTGGCCGGCACCTTCTTGGCTGCAGCGGCATAGCTGCGCGCAGGCGGCGCCGCGCCCTTGCCATCGGCCGCGACAGCCCTGGCTGCGAATTCGAAGCCGACCTTGCCTTCTTTTTCGTCCCACACCAGCATGGCCTTGAACTTTCGCTTGGTGCGGTTGGAAACGAAGCCGTCGAGCAGGTCGGTCCTGCCGGTGGCGAGCAGCTTGGTCACTTGTGCGTGCGACACCGGCTGCGTCAGGATGATCTTGCCGGTCTTGAAGTCGCAGGTCACCGGCGCGCTGACCGCATGCTCGCAGGCGTAGTTGCTGCCATGCTCGTAGACATGGGCTTTGCATTTGGGGCAAACGCCCATCGAGGGCTGGCCGCTGAAGTCAATCGCTTCGTCGCCGTCGGCGCCCTTGGCATCGTCGCCAAAGTCGAACTCGAGCTTCCAGTTCTTGATCTCGTCGTCGCGCACCAGCTTGAGCTCGGCCGAAAAAGGCCAGCCGGCCTTGGAACGAAAGCCCTCGAGCGGCCCGATCTTGTGCTCGCGCAGAAAAGTCTCGACCTCGCGCAGCTCGAAGCTGCGGCCGGCCGGGATCTTGGTCATCGAGAAGCCGCAACCCCCGGCGCTTTCGGCGCCACTGACAGGACTCAGGCTCGCGCCATCGGCACCGATGCAGGTGAAACGACGGTAGTTCTCCCTGACCACGCCGCCGCAGTTCGGGCAAGGCGCTGCCAGCGTCGCGTAGTCACCCGGGATGGTGTCGCGGTCGTACTCCTTGGCCTTGCGAACGATGCGCTCGGCCATCGCCGCGATGTCGGTCATGAAAGCCTGGCGCGAAAGTCGGCCCTGCTCCATCTCGGCGAGCTGGTGTTCCCAGTTGCCGGTCAGGTCGGGCCGCGTCAGGTCTTCGACATCCAGGCCGCGCAACAAGGTCATCAGCTGGAAGGCCTTGGCGGTGGGGCAGAGCTCGCGAGCCTCGCGCAGGATGTACTTCTCGGCGATCAGTCCCTCGATCACCTGGGCCCGCGTGGCAGGCGTGCCCAGGCCTTTTTCGGCCATCGCCTCGCGCAGCTCGTCGTCGTCGATCAGCTTGCCCGCACCCTCCATCGCGCTGAGCAAGGTCGCCTCGGTGTAGCGCGCCGGCGGTTTGGTCTTGAGCGCGTTGACAGCCACGTGCTCATTGACCACGGCCTCGTTCGGGCTGACCGGCACCAGGTTGGCGTCCTCGTCCTGCGCTTCCTTGCCGTAGACCGCGAGCCAGCCTGGGTTGACCAGCACCTTGCCGTTGGTCTGGAAGTGGTGGCCCTCGACCTGGGTGATGCGGGTCGTGACCATGAACTCTGCTGAAGGGTAGAACACCGCGATGAAGCGCTTGACCACCATGTCGTAGAGCTTGGCCTCGATCTCGGTCAGGCTCTTGGGTGCGAGCAGCGTCGGGATGATCGCGAAGTGGTCCGACACCTTGGTGTTGTCGAAGACCCGTTTCGTCGGCTTGATGTAACCGTCCTTCAGGCCTTTGCGAGCGTGCTGGGCGAGCTCGCGCAGCGGCCCGGGCAGGTCCTCGCCGGCGATCATCTCGAAGGTCTGCTTGACCGTCGCCACGTAGTCCTCGGGCAGAGCCCGCGAATCGGTCCGCGGGTAGGTCAGCACCTTGTGCTTCTCGTACAAGGCCTGGGCCAGGCCCAGCGTGGTCTTGGCCGAGAAGCCAAAGCGACTGTTGGCCTCGCGCTGCAGCGTGGTCAGGTCGTAGAGCAGCGGCGAGGCCGAGCTGCTGGGCTTGGACTCCTCGCTCACGGTGCCCGACTTGCCCAGCACCGCGTCGCGGATCGCGTTGGCGTCACGCTCGTTCCAGAGCCGGTCAGCGCGGCGGTCCGGGTCGGGCAGTGCATCTTTGTCATCACCCGGGGCCGGGCCCTTCTTGAACTTGGGGTCGAACCACTTGCCCTCGTAGCCGCCGGCAGCGGCCTCGGGGTCGCCGGGCCGCCCCAAGGCCCCGACACCCCCTTGGGGGGCAGACCGGGCGTCGCCCGGGCCTGGGGGCACGATGAACCCGGCCTTGATCTCCCAGTAATCGCGCGAGACATGCTTGCGGATCTTCTCCTCGCGCTCGACCATGATCGACAGCGTGGGCGTCTGCACCCGGCCCACGGTGGTCAAGAAGAAACCGCCGTCGCGCGAGTTGAAGGCCGTCATCGCCCGCGTGCCGTTGATGCCGACCAGCCAGTCGGCCTCGCTGCGGCTGCGCGCGGCGTCGGCCAGGCCCAGCATCTGCTTGTCGCTGCGCAGGTGGTCGAAGCCGTCGCGGATCGCCTGCGGCGTCATGCTCTGCAGCCAGAGCCGGCGGATCGGCTTGGCCAGCGCGGTCTTGAGGTTGTCGGCGTACTGCACGATCAGCCGGAAGATCAGCTCGCCCTCTCGGCCCGCGTCGCAGGCGTTGATCAGCGCGGTCACATCCTTGCGCTTGACCAGTTTGACCAGCGCGTTCAGCCGGCTCTTGGCCTTGTCGATAGGCGCCAGGTCGAAATGCGGCGGCACCACCGGCAGGTTGGCGAAGCTCCACTTGCCGCGCTTGACGTCGTACTCGTCCGGCGCCTTGATCTCGACCAAGTGACCGACCGCCGAACTCACGACATAGAGCTCGTTCTCGAAATGGTCTTCGTGCTTGTCGAACTTGCCAGCCGACGGGGTCAGCGCGCGCACGATGTCCTGCGCCACGCTGGGCTTTTCGGCAATGATGAGTGTCTTGCTCATGTGTCTGATGGAATCCTTTGAGGCGCACTGTAGGGCATGCCTACAATCCGCCGCTGTCCTCGCGCGCGCTTGCACAGGTGTGCACGCACGCGCCCATGGAATCACTTTACCCAATGAAAGCCGCCGTGCCAGCCCACGCCCGCAAGACTGCCGCCGCCCTTGCCAAGACCCCCACGGCGAGCAAGGCGGTCACCGGCCACCCGGGCCGCAAGCTGCAGGTGCGCAAGAGCGGCGTCCATGGCAAGGGTGTTTTCGCGTTGCGGCCGATCCGCAAGGGCGAGAACTTCATCGAATACACCGGCGAGGTGATCACCTGGTCCGAGGCGCTGCGCCGCCACCCACACGATCCGAGCCAACCCGACCACACCTTCTACTTTCACCTCGATGAGGAGCTGGTGATCGACGGCAAGGTCGGCGGCAACGAATCGATGTGGATCAACCACTCCTGCGCGCCCAACTGCGAGGCCGAAGACGAAACCGGCCGCGTCTACCTGCTGGCGCTGCGCGACATCGAGGTTGGCGAGGAAATCTTCTTCGACTACGGCCTGGTGATCGAGGAGCGCCACACCGCAGCGCTGAAGAAACGCTTCGAATGCCGCTGCGGCGCCAAGACCTGCCGCGGCAGCATGCTCGCGCCCAAGCGCAGCCACCGTGCCGCCAAGGACTGATACGCCAGCCGACGACAGCGTCAGCCCGGCATGGGACAGCCAGGCGCTGCGTCGGCAGCTCGAGCCCATGCTGCCAGGGCTGGCGGTCGAGGTGGTGGCGAGCAGCGAATCGACCAATACCGAGTTGCTGGCGCGCACCCGACAGGCGGCAAGAGATCAAGGCCAGATCCAGCCCTGCCTGCTGGTGGCCGAGCACCAGACCCAGGGTCGAGGTCGCCAAGGCAAGAGCTGGCAATCGAGCGCCGGCGCTTCGCTGACTTTCTCGCTGGCGCTGGTGCTTGCACCCGCTGACTGGTCCGGCCTGTCGCTGGCGGTGGGCCTGGCGCTGGCCGAAGCACTCGATCCGCTGCGCCCAGGCCAGCCGACCCGGTTGGGGATCAAATGGCCGAATGACTTGTTGCTGCGCGAACCCATGGCGGCGGACCACATCGGCCGAAAGCTCGGCGGCATCCTGATCGAGACCGCTCAGTTCGGCGCACAGCGCGTGGCCGTGGTCGGCGTAGGCCTGAACCTGCAGCCCCAGCCTACCGCGGCGCTGAGTTGGGGCTATGGCTGCGTGCAGGAGCTGGCCCCTGGGCTGAGCGCAGCAGGGGTGCTGGCCCGGGTGGCCGGCCCGCTGCTGCAAGCGCTGCAAGACTTCGAGCGCGAAGGCTTTGCGCCGCTGCGCCAGCGCTTTGCCGAGCGCGATCTGCTGGCAGGACGCGCCGTGACCACCACGCTGCCAGAACTGCCGCGCGGCATCGCCGACGGCGTCGACCACAGCGGCACCTTGTGGCTGCGGGGCGCTGACGGCAACGGGCGCTGGCCTGTGCGCAGCGGCGAGGTCAGCCTGCGCCCCGAAACGGACGCCGGGGTGGGCAGATGTTGAGAATCATCGCGCTGGTGCTGGTGCTGGCCAACGCCTGGCTGCTGGCCGCCCAGTTCGGCGGATTGGGCTGGCCCGGTGAGAGCGCCGGCACGCCAGCGCAGCAAGAGCCCCAGCGCCTGAAACGCCAGCTCAACCCCGAGCTGGTGCAGATCCTGTCGCCCCAGGCGGCGACCGCAGCACTCGCCGCTGCTGCAGCCTCAGCCGCACAGACTGCCGCCCAGGCGGCCGCGGCAGCCTGCCTCGAAGCCGGCCCTTTCAGCGCCGCTGAGGCCGAGGCCGCCGAGCGCACGCTGCGCGACGCCGGTCTGGCCGCCGGCAGCTGGCAGGCTCGCCAAATCCAGCAAACCGCGGTCTACATGGTCTACATGGGCCGCTACCCCGATGCCGAGACCCTGCAGCGCAAGCGCGATGAACTCAAGCGCCGCAACGTCGCGGCTGAGACGGTCAGCGACGCTGTCGACTGGCAGCCCGGGCTGAGCCTGGGCCGTTTCGACGACAAGCCCGCGGCCGAAGCGGCGTTGGCCGGGTTCGCGCAGCGCGGCGTCAGCAGCGCAAGAGTGGTCACACTGCACCCATCCAAGAACCAGACCATGCTCAGGCTGGGCAAACACGATGCGGCGACCCGGGCCCGGCTGGCTGGCTTGCGAATGCCTACGGGGCCCGGTTTTGTGACCTGCCCGACAGGCCCTGACGAAGCCACGGCACCGGGTGCCGGCAAGCCCGCGCTGATTCCGCCGCCCGCAGGCTTGCGGCCGGTGGCACCCGCCAGCGCAGCGCCAACAGCCAACAGCGCACGCTGACGACCCGGGTCAGACGCGGCGCCGCACCAGCAAGCCCACCGCAGCGGCCAACCCGAGCAGCCAGCCCCAGCCCAAAGCGCCGCCGCCACCGCTGGCCGGCGTGACCACCGCAGGCGTCACCGGTGGCGTGACCACCACAGGCGCCGCAGCCACTGTGAGGGACTGGGTCATTGCTCCGACGCGACCAGCACTGTCAGTGACGGTCAGGCTGACGTCCACAACCCCAGCCCCTATCAAGGCGAGCGTTGCGGTGCTGAGGTTGGTCGCACCCGTCAAGCTGGCCAGCCCTACACCGCCGGTGATCGCCCATTGGTAAGCCGAGATCGTGCGGCCAGCGACCGTCGACGACGCGCTGGCGTTGAGCGTGACCGGAATGCCAACCATCGCGCCAGCGGGGGGCATCGCGATGTTCGCGGTCGGCGCCTGCACCAGCGCGACCGCCGCCCCCGCATCGAGCATCCCCGCGCCGCAGGTGCTGGTCGTGCAGTAGCACTCCAGTTGCTCTGCGCTGCTGGGTGGCTTGCAGGCCAGCACATTGGCATCGTTGCCACCGGTGGTCGGGAACGAGCGCGCTGTGGCCTGCAGCGCTGTCTTCACCTGGGCCGGCGTCAGCGTCGGGTCGACCGACAGCATCAGCGCGACGGTGCCGGCCACCAGCGGCGCGGAAAAACTCGTGCCTAGCGTGGGTTGGTAGCTGTCGCTGTAGGTGTTCTCGCTGGGCGTCGTGGTGCCTGCATTTCGCGTCGTCAGCAGCGAATACAGGCAGGCCGAGCCGTTCACGGTGTTGACGCAGTTGCCTGCGGGTGCGGCGATCGCCACCTCGGGCCCAACGCTGGAATAGCCGACCTTGGTGCCGGCATGGCGCAGGCCGGCCACCGCGATCGCCCCGGTGCAGTTGGCCGGGGTGTTGACGGCCAGGCCGGCCTCGTTGCCGGCGGCCACGACCACCGTGACGCGGGCTGCGGCCAGCTGCGAAAAAATCGATTGATACGCCGGGTCGCAGCTGCCGATCGAGCCCAGGCTCAGATTGATGACCTGGGCCGGGTGCGGGTTGGCCACCGGGTCGCTGCTCAGGCCGGCCGCCCACAGCATCGCGGCCTGGATGTCGGAGTCGTAGCCGCCGCATTTGCCCAGCACCCGCACCGGCAACACCATCACCTTGCGGCCGATGCCGGCCATGCCGAGCCCGTTGTCGGTCGCCGCGCCTATCAGCCCGGCAGTTTCCGTGCCGTGCCAGCTGCTGGGGATCGTACCGCACCAGTCGCCAGGATCACTGGCATCGGCGTCGCGCCCGGAGAAGTCGGCTGCAGTTTTCAGGTCGCTGACAAAATCGTAACCTGGCCACAGCTTGCCAGCCAGGTCAGGATGGTCGAAACGAACCCCTGTGTCGAGCACCGCCACGGTGATCGCGGGCGACCCGAGCGTCACCGCCCAGGCCGCCTCGGCGTTGATTGCCGAGACCGTGGTGTTGTCAGGCGCCCGCAGATACCA
>CALQBT020000132.1 GCA_943328885.2 Bordetella parapertussis
CCACGCGGTCTAGCGGCGTGACCTTCTGGCCCAGCAAGGTGCCGTCCTCGTCGCGGTAGCTCCAGCTCTCGCCCGAGGCTTTCTTCTGCGCCTCGTGATAGCTGCGCACGCGGCGGGTGGCAGCCTGCAAGGCCTCGCGCTGCGCGGTGGGCAGGCCATCGAAGGCGGCCTTGAAATCGGCCTGCGACAGTTCCAGATCGGCCATGCTGGCGGCGGCCAGGCCGTCGAAGCGGGCGGTGTAGTCGAGCAGCGCAGCATCGCCGCGCTGCTTCACGTCGGCCAGGATGCCCGCCACGCGCTGCTCGATCGCGTCGTCGGTCTCGGCCGACCAGTGCAGCACGCGCTGGAATTCGGCCTCGAAGCTGGCGGTCGCGGTGCTGAGGTGGCGGATGTCGACGGCAGGCATGACGCGGATCGATTTGGTTTGGTTCAGTTCGGTTCGGTTGAGGCTCAGCCCGCGGCGCGGGCGAACGCATCGATCAGCCTGCGCATCGGCTCGCGCTTGAGCTTGAGCGCGGCCTGGTTGACCACCAGACGCGCGCTGATGTCCATGATGCGTTCGACCTCGACCAGGTGATTGGCCTTGAGCGTGCTGCCGGTCGAGACCAGGTCGACGATCGCGTCGGCCAAGCCGGTCAGCGGCGCCAACTCCATCGAGCCGTAGAGCTTGATCAAGTCGACGTGGACGCCTTTGTCGGCAAAGTGCTGGCGCGCGATGTGGGTGTATTTGCTCGCCACGCGGATGCGCGAGCCCTGCTTGACGGCAGCGGCGTAATCAAAATCGGCGCGGGTGGCCACGCTCATCCGGCAACGCGCGATCTTCAGATCCACCGGCATGTACAGCCCACTCAAGGCCGCAGCGCCCTGCCCGCCCGCCCACTCGGCCCCGTGCTCGAGCAGCACGTCCAGGCCCGCCACACCCAGATCGGCGCCACCATGCTCGACATAGGTCGGCACATCGCTGGCGCGAACCAGCACCACCCGCACATCGGGTCGGCTGGTGCGCAGGATCAGTTTGCGGCTCTTCTCGGGGTCTTCCAGCACCTCGATCCCAGCAGCGGCCAGCAGCGGCAGCGAGTCGTCGAAGATGCGGCCCTTGGACAGCGCCAGAGTGATCGTCGTCGCGTTCGTCATTTGTGCCTTTCGATGTCAGCCCCAATCGCGCGCAGTTTGGCTTCCATCCGGTCATAGCCGCGGTCGAGGTGGTAAATGCGGTCGACCACCGTCTCGCCCTGGGCCACCAGGCCGGCAATCACCAGGCTGGCCGACGCACGCAAGTCAGTGGCCATCACGGTGGCACCCGACAAGGCCGACACGCCGGTGACCAGCGCGGTGTGGCCATCGACCTCGATCCTTGCGCCCAGCCGGACCAACTCATTGACGTGCATGAACCGGTTCTCGAAGATCGTCTCGCTGATCCTAGCCACGCCTTCGGCGATGCAATCGACGGCCATGAACTGGGCCTGCATGTCGGTGGGAAAAGCCGGGTATTCGCTGGTGCGAAAACCCACGGCGCGCGGCCGGCCACTGGCCTGAACGCGGATCCAGCCCTGGCCGGCTTCGGCACCATGGGTGATCGTGACGCCGGTCTCGCGCAGCTTGTCGATCACCGCGTCGAGGTGGTCGGCATCGGCACCGCACAAGCTCACGTCGCCGCCTGCGGCCGCCACCGCACAGAGGTAAGTGCCGGCCTCGATCCGGTCGGGCAGGATGCGGTGCGGTGCGACCGGCGCATGCAGCCGCGCCACACCCTGGATCCGGATCCGGCTGCTGCCATGACCCTCGATGCGCGCGCCCATCGCGATCAGCAACTCGGCCAAGTCGCCGATCTCGGGTTCCTGGGCGGCGTTCTCGAGCACGGTCTCGCCGTCGGCCAGCGTCGCGGCCATCAGCAAGTTCTCGGTGCCGGTGACCGTGACCATGTCGGTGGTGATGCGGGCGCCGCGCAAGCGGGCCGTCTTGGCCAGGATGTAGCCGTGCTCGACGCTGATCTCGGCACCCATCGCCTGCAAGCCCTTGATGTGCTGGTCGACCGGCCGCGAACCGATCGCGCAGCCCCCCGGCAAGGACACGCGGGCATGGCCCAAACGCGCCAGCAGCGGACCCAGCACCAGAATCGATGCGCGCATGGTCTTGACCAGGTCATAGGGCGCCACCGGTGACGTGATGCGCCCGGCATCGAGCGCCACCGCATCGGGCTGGCTGACGGACCGCTCGGCCACCACGCCCATGCTGCGCAACAAGCGCAGCATGGTCGAGACGTCCTGCAACTGCGGCACGTTGTGCAGCAAGACGGGCTGGTCGACCAGCAGCGCCGCGCACAGCTCCGGCAAGGCTGCGTTCTTGGCGCCGGCAATCGGCACCTGGCCGTTCAGGCGGCGGCCACCGCGTATCAGGAGTTTGTCCAAGAATCAGGCTCAGGTTCAGCGCTGCTCGCGGGACCAGGCGCTCGCGCCAAAAGGTACCCGCGCTGCGGCTTGTCAGTGTTGGGTCGGACGCGCCTCGGGCGACGCCGCCCATTCAGCAGGGGTCAGGGTCTTCATCGACAGCGCGTGGATCTGTGCCCGCATCCTGTCACCCAACGCGGTGTAGACCCTCTGATGCCGCGCCACACGGCTCTTGCCTGCGAACTCAGCCGAGACAATGGTGGCAAAGAAGTGATGGCCGTCGCCTTCGACCTCGAGATGTTCGCAGGGCAATCCCGCGGCGATGAAGCCACGCACGTCGTCAGCAGTAGGGTCAGCCATGGTCTCGATTATCTCAGAGGGGTCAACGCAGCCCCCAGCGCACAGGATTCAAGGCCGCAGCTTGTAGCCGATCTTGAGCAGATGTAGTGCCAGCGCCGAGACCAGCAAGAAGCTGCTGCCCACCACCATCAGGCTGAGCCAAGGCGACACGTCGCTGGTGCCGAAGAAGCCGCATCTGAAGCCGTCGATCATGTAGAAGAACGGGTTCAAATGGCTGGCCTGGAGCCAGAAGGCGGGCAGCGAATGCACCGAGTAGAAGACGCCCGAGAGAAACGTCATCGGCATGATGATGAAGTTCTGGAACGCCGACATCTGATCGAACTTGTCGGCCCACAGCCCGGCGATCAAGCCCAGCGCACCCAACATGCCCGCCCCAAGCAAAGCGAACACCAGGATCCACAAAGGCTGGGCAAAAGCCGGCGGCGCGAACCACACCGTCACCAGAAACACCCCCGTGCCCACGGCCAGTCCGCGCACCACGCTCGCGCCCACATAGGCCACGAACCAGGCCCAGTGCGACAACGGCGACAGCAGCAAAAACACCAGGTTGCCGGTGATCTTGCTCTGCACCAGGCTGGAAGAGCTGTTGGCGAAAGCGTTCTGCAGCACGCTCATCATCACCAGACCGGGGATCAGAAAGCTGGTGTAGCCCACGCCCGGGAAGACCTCGACCCGACCTTGCAGCACATGGCCGAAGATCAGCAAGTACATCATGGCTGTGAGCACCGGTGCCCCGACGGTCTGGAAGCCCACCTTCCAGAAGCGCAGCAACTCCTTGAAGAACAGCGTGCGCGCGCCCGCCAAGCGGATCATGCGGCCACCGCGTCTGCCTGCCCGGCCTTCGCACCGGGCAGCGGGCTGGCAGCCTGCATGATCTCCAGGAACACGTCCTCCAAATCGGCACGGCCGATCTCCAGGTCCTCGACCTGCACCTCGGCTTGGCGTAGCGCCGCCAGCAAGCGCTCGACATCGCTGGCGTCGCGCGCTTTGAGTTGGACGACGCGCCCGGTGACCCGGGCCTGCGCGCTCAGCGTGGCCGGGAGCGCCTGATCGGTCTTGAAGCGCAACATGGTGCTGGAAGTGGCCGCCAGCAAGTTGGAGGTGCGGTCCAGCGCCACCAGCTTGCCCTGCTTGAGAACGCCGATGCGCTGGCACAGCGCCTCGGCCTCTTCCAGGTAATGCGTCGTCAGCAGCACGGTGTGACCTTCCCGGTTCAGACGGGCGATAAAAGCCCACAGCGTCTGCCGCAACTCCACATCCACCCCGGCGGTGGGCTCGTCGAGCACGATCACCGGCGGCCGATGCACCAAGGCCTGCGCCAGCAGCACGCGGCGCTTCATGCCGCCCGAGAGCTGTCGCATGTTGGTGTCGGCCTTGTCAGCCAGGCCCAAGTGGTCGAGCAGTTCGCTGATCCAGGCTTCGTTGCGGCGCACGCCGAAGTAACCGCTCTGGATCCGCAGCGCCTCGCGCACCGTGAAGAAGGGGTCGAACACCAGTTCCTGCGGCACCACGCCAAGCAGCTTGCGCGCGGCAGCCTCGTCGCGCTGAACGTCACGGCCCATCACGGTGACGCGACCACCGCTGGGCCGCGTCAACCCGGCCAGGATGCTGATCAAGGTGGTCTTGCCGGCACCATTGGGACCGAGCAGACCGAAGAATTCGCCTTGGTGGATGTCAAAACTGACTTGGTCAAGCGCGCGAAACGAGCCGCTCGCACTGGTGTAGGTCTTGGCGACCTGTTGAAAGCTGACAGCGGGCATAGACCTCGATTGTAGGGAGCTGGGTCAATCCCCCCGGCTTGGCTTGGTGCTAGATTCCTGTTAGATCATGAGCGACACGAGCCCACCCTCCGGCGCAGCACCCGATGCGCCCCTCGGCGCGCCGACGACTGAGGGGCGCGTTGCGCCGACCGCATCACACCGCGCAGCGCCGGTCCACGGGCCCAAGCCGGCCAAGACTGCAGCCAAAAGGCCGCGCCGCACCGCCGAACGCATCCTCGAAGTCACGCTCGAGTTGTTCAACCGCTTCGGCGAGCCCAATGTCAGCACCACACTGATCTCGGCCGAGATAGGCATCAGCCCAGGCAACCTGTACTACCACTACCCGGCCAAGGACGAGTTGATCAAAGCCTTGTTCTCGGCGTTCGAGCACGGCCTCGACGACTTGCTACAGGCCGCCGAAAACGTGCGCCATGTCGAGGACGCTTGGCTGTTCTTCCACATGCTGTTCGAGCTGATATGGCAGTACCGATTCCTGTACCGCGATCTCAACGATCTGCTGAGCAAGAACCGCCGGCTCGAGACCCATTTTCAGTTTGTGCTGAAGCACAAGTCGCGGGCGGTGCAGCAGGTGCTGGAAGGTCTGACGCAGGGCAACTCGATGCACATGGACCACCGCGAGACCGAGCCCGTGGCCAGCAGCATGGTGGTGGTACTGACTTACTGGCTGAGCTATGAGTATGTGCAAGACCCGCGCCGCGCCCTCGAGCCTGAGCGCGCGGCCGCGGCCTTGTCGCGCGGCGCCTACCACGTGCTGGCGCTGCTGATGCCCTACTTGGTGCCGCAGGCGCGCGAACACCTGTTCGAGATCGCCGGCGCCTACCGCAACGCCGACTGAACCTGGCCTGAAGATCCGCGGATGGCCGAGGCCGAGCAGCTCTACGTCCGGGCCGCGGCTTGCGAAGCCGCCGATGCGATGGAGCGGCTCGATATCGAGCTGGCCAAGGCCGAGTTGGCGGCCTGAATCGGCGCAAGGATCAAGCCAGGACCATGTTGTCGCGGTGGATCAGCTCAGGCTCATTGGCAAAGCCCAGCAGTCCGGCAATCTGCGACGAGGGTTTGCGCGCGATCAGCCTGGCCTCGCCTGAAGCGTAGTTGGCCAGCCCGCGCGCGATCTCGGTGCCATCGGCCGCACGCACCGAGATCACGTCACCGCGATGAAAATCGCCTTCGACCTCGGTCACGCCTATGGGCAACAGGCTCTTGCCTTCGTCGCGCACCTTGAGCACCGCGCCGGCATCGACCCTGACCGAGCCGCGCAGCTGCAGGTGGTCGACCATCCACTGCTTGCGAGCGGCCAGCTTGGGCGTACCCGCCAGCAGCGCGGTGCCAATGGCCTGGCCGGCGGCCAGTCGCAACAGCACATCGGGCTCGCGGCCCCAGGCGATCACCGTGCTCGCGCCGCTGCCTGCGGCGCGCTTGGCGGCCAGGATTTTGGTCAGCATGCCGCCGCGACCGATCGCCGAACCGGCGCCGCCGGCCATCTGCTCAAGCGTCGGGTCACCAGCCTGGGCCTGCGCGACGAAGCGGGCATCGGGTTGTTGGCGCGGATCGGCAGCATACAGACCGCGCTGGTCGGTCAGGATCACCAGCGCGTCGGCCTCGACCAGGTTGGCCACCAGCGCCGCCAGCGTGTCATTGTCGCCGAACTTGATTTCGTCGTTGACAACGGTATCGTTCTCGTTGATCACCGGGATCACCTGCAAGCGCAGCAGCGTGAGCAAGGTCGATCTGGCATTGAGGTAGCGCTCGCGATCGGCCAGGTCGGCATGGGTGAGCAAGACCTGGGCGCTGCCCATGCCATGGCGTGAGAGCTGGGTCTCGTACATCTGCGCCAGGCCCATCTGGCCCACCGCGGCGGCAGCCTGCAACTCATTGAGCTCAGTCGGCCGGGTGCGCCAACCCAGGCGTTTCATGCCCTCGGCGATCGCGCCGCTGCTGACCATCACCAGTTCGCGGCCCTGGGCTGCCAGCGTGGCGAGTTGCCGGCACCAATTGCCCACCGCGTCAGCATCAATACCCCGGCCCTCGTTGGTGACCAGGCTGGAACCGACCTTGACGACGATGCGCCTGGCGTTGAGCAAGGGGGCATGACCCGCCGACACCGGCTCAGTCATCATCGAAGGCCGTTGACACAGCAGCCAGCGGCGCTGCCTCAAAGCGCGGATCGACCTCGGCCGGGGCCTGCACCTTGTGCGCCGCCACATGCTCGTAGATCGCCTGCACCATGGGCCCCAGCCCTTCGCGAGCCAAGGCCGAAACCTGGAACACCGGGCCCTTCCAGCGCAGCCGCTTGACGAAGTCCTTGACCGCTGCCTCGCGCGCCTCGGACGGCACCATGTCGAGCTTGTTGAGCACGATCCAGCGCGGCTTCTGGAACAGCGATTCGTCGTACTTGCGCAACTCCTTGATGATCGCCTTGGCCTGCGCCACCGGGTCGGCGCCGTCGAACGGCGCCATGTCGACGATGTGCAGCAGCAAGCGGGTTCGCTGCAGGTGGCGCAGGAACAGGTGGCCCAGGCCGGCGCCATCGGCCGCACCCTCGATCAGCCCCGGCAAGTCGGCCACGACGAAGCTGCGCTCCGGGCCGGCACGCACCACGCCCAGATTGGGATGCAGCGTGGTGAACGGGTAGTCGGCGATCTTGGGCCGGGCGTTGGAGATCGCGGTGATCAGCGTCGACTTGCCGGCGTTAGGCATCCCCAGCAGCCCGACGTCGGCCAGCACCCGCAACTCGAGCTTGACCTTCCTGGCCTCGCC
>CALQBT020000133.1 GCA_943328885.2 Bordetella parapertussis
CCGCGGACTCGCGCAGCGGCCTTTGGGCCGGCGGCGAATCAGGCGCGGTGTGACAAACGCGATCCGACGCCAGGGCGACTGCCCGGGCCATAAGTGCCGGCATCGGAGCCCGCGGCTTGGAAGGCCTGGATCGCCGCCACTCTGTGCATGGTGATACGGATCAATTCGCCGTTGACCCGATTGTCGGTGTCGAGTTGCACCAAAATCGTCCGCAACTCAGCGCGCCGAATCTCGCTCTCGGCTGCCACCTCAGCCTGCATCGCCTGCTGACCACCGGGCCAGGCATCGATGCGCGCATAGCAGGTCTCGAGCTCGGTGTTCAGCGCAGCAAGCTGGTCGAGATGACCTTGCTCCAGCGCCGCGCGTTGGCGCGTCAAAGCGGCCCCCAAACCGGCCAGCAGTTCGGCGATCGAATCAGACGGCAGGCTCATGGTTGCTGGCTCAGCCCTTCTTGCCTGAGCGCGGGCCGATCGCCTGCACGGCGTCTTCGACCAAGGACTGGGCCAGACCGGCATAGTCGATCTTGAAGTTGCCCGACTGAATTCGTTGTTTGAGCGTGTTGAGCAGTTCGCGATCGCTGAACGATGTTTCGGCAACCGCTGCTGCCAGCGTGCCAGCCGCGATGTCCGAGACTTTGACACTGACCGCAGGCAGTTGCGCAGCAGACACCACCGGCGCTGCTTCGGCACGAACCGGCGCCGCCGCTCGATCAGCGCGCGGTGCTCCGGGCGGTCCACCCGTGACTTGCTTGAGGTTCATGATCTTTACCGCCGTTCAGAGTTTCACGTCCACATGACCCGCGCGAACCACGTTCGCAACGACCAGCTTACCGTCGGGCATTTTGACCCTTATGGTATCGCCTAATCCGCCGCCTTGCTGAGCCGTGCCTTCCGCAGAAACCTGGAAAGCCTGACCTACCAGGCGTACCGTGACACGATCACCTACCTTGATGACGGTTGGCTGACGCAATGCGTTTAGCACCAGGCTGGTATTTTCGCGAATCGGCCGCACCGTCTCGCGGCCCAGCGCCTGGGCCAGGTCGGTGAGCACGCCGATCGGCTCGGTGGCAATGTCGGCCTCGACCAAGCGCAGGTCTTCGGCGCGCAGCAGTTGCCCGGCAGGCAGTGGGCGACCGGCCTGCACCACCTGTGCCAGGCCGCGAACCCGCACATTGACCGACCAGCGCCAGGCAGGCTGATCACATTGCAGCGTGACCGTGAGCGGGCCAAGCCAGCGGGAGCGGCTGTTGTCGACCATTCGCGCAGGACGCAGGCAGGCCGGCGGACCGGGTTCGTCGGCTGGCACGTCGACCACGGTGCGCAACGCTGCACCCTGGTTCTGGCGCTCGACATGCTGTTCGATCAGCGTGCGCCAGGGCGCCAGCTTGGCTTCGGTCTGCGCGGCCGCAGGCGCCATGGTCAGCCAGAGGCAGCACCAGCCGACGGCCACCCCGCGCAGCGGCCCGACAGCGCCGAACAGGCGCTCGCGCAAGCTGCGGCCAAGGACCACGGCTGCGCAGTGGGCAGGCAAACCTGGCAGTGCAGGCTTCATGGTCGCTTGATCGGCTCAGCCGCCGCAACCACGGCCACAGTCTCAGCCCCGGCGCGACGCCTGGGCCTGCGCTTGCCCGCGACCGGCGTCGCGAGCGCAGGTGGATCGTCAGGCAACGCGGCCTCGTAGTGAATCGGCAGCAGCAAGGGCATCAATCGGCCGCTGCTGTCGCTGACCATGGCTTGCCAATGCGCGGGCATCGGCCATTGACCCGCAGCCGGCAACTCGTAGCGCCAAACCAAGGTCGGCGGCTCGGCACTGGCATCGGGTCCGGTCAGATCGATCTGCAGGCTTTCGACGCCAATTCGCAAGCGCGCCCTGGATGGCGGCGCCGCAGCGCGCGCGGCTGGACGGACGCGGGCCGGGCTGGTGTCGTCCGGCACCCGCCCTGCTTCAACCCCTTCGTATTGCAACGCGTGCAGCGCATACCAGCCCTGTGCGCTGCGCAGCACGATGACGCTGGGGCGGTGCGGATCGCGCGGCAAGCTCAGGCGCAGCATGCCGGGCAGCACATCGATACGACCGCCGGATTGGCCGACGATCTGGCTGGCCATGGCCAATGCGCGCGCCGACGGTTCGCAGCCATCGAGCTCGGCCGACAGCACGCCCGCAGCGGCCGTCGCGCGCAGCGGCCGCGCCAGGGGCAGGACCGCCACGGCAGCTGCCAGCCAGGCCAGGGATTCGGGCGCGGCCGTCAGCGACACAGCCAGCGCTGCCGCGCCGATCTGGTCAACGCTGACCCGCGCCTGCGCGACGAGGCCGACGATCACCCGCTCGATCCCGTTGCGCGAGGGCGCAGGGGTCTGGGCCAGACTTTCATGCAGGCTGCGAGCCTGGGCCAGCGTGCTCAATCGCTGCGCCGCTGCCGCCAGGTTGACGCCTTCGCGCTGCGCTGAGGGGTGTACGGAATGGGCCACAGCAGCCGGCTGCGGCGCGGCGGCAAGCGCCGTCGGCGACACGACAGGCAGCAAGCCGTGACCAAGCACGGCCGGCGCGGTGTCAGGCGTCGCTGCCCACGGGTAGCGGGACAACCAGGCCGTTGCGAACAGCTTGTCGTCGCCAGCCGGTTTGTCGCTGCGCAGCGACTGGATCAACTGGTCGAGCCGGTCGGTGAGTTCGATGATGTGCGCACGCCGCTGAGCGATCTGCGCCGGCGTTCGCGGGTGTTCGAGCCAGCGCGCCAACGCTCGCACGCAGCTCGAATAGGCCACCAGTTCGAGCGTGCGCAACAGATCGGCCAGCGCATCGCCGGCGCTGGCGGCCATCGCCGACGAGCCGCCGCGGTCGCGCTGCGAGTAGCGCCTCAACTCGCCGTTGAGTTGCTCGGCGTCGATCAGGAACAGTTCGGACAGCACGCTCGGACCCCGCGGTACCCAGTCAGGCCGATGCCGCACCGCGGCTGCCTGGTTCGGCGGCCACCACGACATCGTGCTGCAAGGAGTCTAGCTGGCTGCAAAGGTGTTGCATCTCCGATTGCAGCCGCACCAGTTCGCGCCTGGGCACCACTGACCGCGGCTCCGCCAGATTTTCGCGCTGGTCGCGCAAGTCATCGAGCTTGGCCAACGCAGCAATGGTGGTCGCCAGCAAACCGTCGAGCCGCTCCAGGGATTCGACCTGCAGCGTATCGGCCTCACTTGCCTGTTCGCCAAGCCGTGACAGCGCCAGATTGATCGTGCCTTCACGGGCACGCTGCAGCAATCCCATCAGCGCCAGCAAGTCGATGACCAGTTCGCCTTCAGCCTGCTGCGAAGACGAGCCCGTACCCTCGATCAGCGCACGCGCCAGACGCTCGAGCGATGCGCCGGCATCGCAGGCCGTGTTGACGGCCAGCTGCAAGTCCTGCCAGCTCTCCTCGTCGATCAGCACACCCGAGGCCGCGGTCGGCCAGGTCTGGGCCGGGCGCTGCAACTCGACGTACGGGTCCGGCAGGGCCTTGTCCGGCGTCAAGACGGCGGCAGGCTGAGGGTCGGCCACGCCTGCAGCCTCTTCCCTCAAGGGCCGCGATGGCGCGCCAGCCGGCGATGCAGCCGGCGCAGCCAGGCCAAGCCAGCGGCGTGCGGCTGCGGCCAGCGCCAGCAGCACGGCCAACAGCGCCAGGCCGTTGATGCTGGCATCGGAGGCGCCCGATGTGGCGGGCGCTGCGGCTTCGTTGAGCAGGGCCTGGGTGTCACGGCGCAAGCCGAGGAACTGATCGACCAGCGCGATCGCCTCTTGCAGATGCTGTGCGCTCTCGGCACGCCCCAGCCCCAGGGCCTTGCCCGACTCGCCGGCATTGGCGCGGGTCAAACGATCGCCGAGAATGCCCCGCAGGCGCGGCATGTCGACCACGCTGACGTCCTCACCGCACAGGGCCTGGGAACCCGGCAGCGCCCGATCGCCCGCGACGGTCTCACGCGCCAATTGCTCCATCATCTGCGCGAGGTCGGCAAAGGGCTTGCGCTGGGAGGCCAGCGACTGCAGGCGCTGCGCCGCCTGGTCCAGCGTCTTGCTGTCGACCCCGCCAGCGCCGATCAGCCACTGCCCAGCAACCCGGCGGCCGAGCAGCTCGGTGCCCTGCCCCAACGCGGTCAGCCGGGCAAAGTGTGCGGCGTCGAGCAAGCTGGGCCGATCAAGCTGGCTGCGTGCAGCCTGACTCAGCAGCCTGAGCTCGGCCAAGACCTGCAGGCGGGCGTGGCGCACTTCGCTCAACATCAGCGACAGCAGCAGCACGATGAAAGCGAGCGCACCCAGACCCAGGTCTTGCAAAGCGGGCGAGCGCAGATTGAGCGGCTTGAAATTCATCACAGGAGCAAGGTTGGGTTGGCGAGCTTGTCGATCAGTGCGCTGAAGGGCTGCGCCGCTCGACGGGCTGACTGGCGGGGTCGGAAAGCGCCGAATCGGTGCTCATCAAACCCAGCACCTCGCACACGGCCACCGCGAGCAAGGGCTCGGCACCATCGGTCAGCACCACGCCCCAGGCCGGGCTGGGCGAGATCGCGTCGGTCTTCAGCAGCAAGGGTGCCGACAGCGCGATCAGCGGGCCATGGTCGGACGAAGAGAGTGCCAGCGGCCCGCCTTGAGCGTCCAGGCCGCGCCAGCCCGGGCGGTCAAGCCGACCGATGCGAACGACCGATTGCGCCGGCAAGTCCAGCAGCGCCGCGCCGATGCGCACCCGAAGCACCCGCTGAAGCGCCATCACAGGGCCCAGCGGGCGCGGCCAGACTGCGCCAACGCCAGCAACAACATCAGCCCACCGCCCAGCAGACTCCAACCCAGCTGCAACATGGCTTGGGCTTGGCGAACGCGCAAACGCTCTAAGCCGATGCGGTAAGTGCCCAGGGACTCGTTGAAGCGCTGGTGGTACCAGCCCAGCAACTCCTCGCTTCGCAGGTAGTTGCTGGCGCTGTAGGCCACCGCGTTGAGGGTCGAGAGGTTGGCGACGAGTTCGTTGCTCACCCCCAGCAAGCCTTCGACATAAGCGCGCTGCCACTCGGGTGGCATCTGGTCGACATAGCCGCTGCGCAGCTGCTCGGCGATGCGTTCGGCATCGGTCTGGCCGATGAAGCGGATGGTGTCAGGCACCGGGAACAACAGGCCGAGGTTGGACAGGTCGAATCGATCGCCTTCCTTGAGTTCCAGACTGGCGGTCAGCGTGTCGGCGCCGCGTTGCAGCGTCAGCTCGAGCAGCCGCAAGGGCCGGTCGGTGCTGATCTTGTAGACGTCCCAGACAAAACCGGCTTCCTTGGAATTGACCTGCTTGACGACATCACCCGTCGCAACCTTTGCCCGCTCGGCCGGCGAGCCTTCGACCACCGCCTGCACGACCGAGCGCGTGGCGCGCAAGGTCGGCTCGGCGCGGGCGTTCTCGAACGTTGCGATGTTCTGCACCGCCCGCATCAGCCGATCTTCATTGGGCGACAGTGCGCGCTGCAGGTCCGGGCTGAGCCGGTTCGCCGCGAGCAGCGGGGTGTGCCCGAGCGCAGGAAACTGCCCCAGCTTGGGTGTGAGGAAGGCGTGGCTCTCCAGGCCCCGGCTCGACGAGACGATGCCCCAGGCCGCCACCATGATCCAGACCACCACGGCTGCACAGACCAGTCGAAACGCAAGCCCCAGCCACTGCTCGACACCGCGCAAAGCAGGCGTCGCGCTGCGCGGCGGCGCCACGCCGGCCACCGGCTTGGCTTGGTCTGCCGCTGGCGGATGGCGGCCGAGGCGCTTGCGGAAGTCATCGAGCAGCGCGCTCATGCGCTGGCGCTGCCGCGCCGGGGTAACCGGTGCGGGCAGCACGCTGGGCACAGGCGTTGCGAGCGCCGGGTCTGCCGCCTGCGCGGCGGCCAGCTCGGCGGCCTTGGCGGCAGCGCCTGGCCGCAAACGGCTCAGTAATTTGAGAATCATTGTGCTGGCCCCCAACCGGGCAGATTGACATCCATGCCGAAATCGGCGCGCATCTTTTCGACATCACGGAACCGTGACTTCAGCAACAGCTTTTCGCGCCGCTCGTCCATCATCGCTCGCGACTCCACCAACACCGCCACCCAGGCCGCAGGCCGGTAACTCGTCACGGTCGCCTCGAGCACCCGCAAGCGGTCGGGTTCCAACTTGACCCGCACCATCAGCACAGCGGCATCGCGGCCGTCGAACAGCGTCAACTCGTCGAAATTGGACCGCGACAACACGTAGCTGCGTCCGGTGACCCGAAACTGCCGCCCCGAGGCCGTGAAGTCGACGATGCACTCGCGCGTCGCCTCGTCGAGCACCACGACACGACCGGGTTCGATGCGCGCCTGGCGGTGCCAATCGCGGTCGGCCTGTTGCGCTTCAGCGCTCTTTCGAGGCATCAGGCGCAGGCTCTCGTAGATCTCGAACACGGTGTCGGGCAGGCGCATCTCCAGCGCCGCCCGCCGCATCAACTGCACCGCAGACCCAACACTGTTGCGTTCGGCCTGCATCTCGGTGCTGACACGCGCCAGACGCTGGCGCAGATCGCTTTGCAAGGCGTCGAAGCGCTCCAGGCTCGACAGCGACTGCTGCAGCGCATCGACCGGGCTGTCCGTGCCGACGTCCGATGCCGCCGCTATCGGCTCGACCCGCAGCGCAGCAGCGCGCTGACGGCCGCGGCGACGCTCCGAGACCAAGGCCCAGACACCAAACGCAATCACCGCCAAGGCCAGGCAGGCCAGCGCCAACACGATCTTGTAGCCGGGGTTGAGACCCGGCAGCAGCGTCGTTTCAGGCATTGCTGAGGGTCCCTGTGTCACCGAACACCGCACCCTGCGCCCAGGCCAGCACGCGCTGCGCCAGTTCACCGGCATGCGGGTCGGCGAAAGCCAGGTTCAAGCCGTCGTTGAGGGCAGCAAACGCCACCCGGGCCCGCTCGACCAACAGGTCGGGCGAGGCCAGGTTGAGCACCACCGTCGCACCGGCGCCAGCCGGCACGATCAAACTGACGAAATCGCTCCTGTCCATGGCCATGCCGGCATGGGCCCAGGACATCCGGCCCGGCAGGTAGATGCCCTCGAGTCCGCGCGGGCTGGGCGTGACCGCCGCGTGGGCCAGCGCGCGACGCAACACGGGTAAGCGGGCCATGGACAACCAGCGATCGGACCAATTCGACGCAGGTCGCCGCGCGCCATAAGGCGCCGCATCGACGCCCAGATAGGGAAACAAAGCGAGCAGCCTCAGCCCGGAGGCCAAGGCCCCAAAAGCGCTGAGCGCGAGCAGCCAGGTGCCCGCCAGCCC
>CALQBT020000134.1 GCA_943328885.2 Bordetella parapertussis
AGAGAGACCGGCGAGCGCGCAACGACGGCGCAGCCGTGGTTGCCGGCACCCGCAAAGGTATTGGATCGATCGCATAAAACCATGCTCGAAGGTCTCGGCATGATGGTGTGGCAGCAAGGCTTCCCGCGTGCCGGCGCAGCCCTGCTAGACCCTACAGACGAAGAGCGTGGAGAAGGTCTTGAAGATTGGTTGAACCCTTGACGTAGACTATGCTTGGCCTCACAGACAGTGCCTCACGGGAGACCGAATGAACCTCGAACTCAGCCCAGAGCAGCTTGCGTTTCGCGACGAAGTGCGTGAATTCATCCGCCTGCGCCTGCCCGCCGAGATCCGCGATTGGCTTCGCAAAGGCAACCCCCCGCGCAAACAAGACACCGTGACCTGGCAGCGCATCCTCCATGAGCGGGGCTGGGCCGTGCCGCACTGGCCCAAGCAGTACGGTGGCTCGGAGCTTGGCCAGATGGAGCGGCTGATCCTGCTCGACGAGATCTTCCGCGCGCCCGCGCCTGTGCCGCAGGTCTTCAACGTCACGATGCTCGGGCCGGTGCTGATGAAGTTCGGCACCCCGGCGCAGTGCGACTACTTTCTGCCCAAGCTCGCCAAGCTCGACCTGTGGTTTTGCCAGGGTTTTTCCGAACCGGGATCGGGCTCGGACCTGGCATCGCTGCGCACCGCGGCGGTTCGTGTGCCGTCCGCCGAAGGTGACCACTACATCGTCAACGGCCAAAAGATCTGGACCTCGACGGCCCATCTTGCCGACTGGGTTTTCGCGCTGGTGCGCACCAACAGCGAAGCCCGCAAGCAAGAAGGCATCTCCTTCTTGCTGATCGACCTGAAGTCACCCGGCATCACGGTACGCCCCATCTTGTCGCTCGATGGCCAGCACCACCTCAACGAAGTCTTCTTCGACGATGTGCGGGTGCCCGCGGCCAACCTGGTCGGCGAAGAAAACAAGGGCTGGAACTGCGCCAAGTTCCTGCTCGGCAACGAGCGCACCGGCATCGCCAATGTTGGCCTGTGCCGTGAGCGGCTGGACTATGCGCGCGAGCTCGCCACGACCACCACGCAGGCTGGCCAGCGGCTGATCGACGACCCCAAGCTGGCCAGCGAACTCGCCACACTCGACGCCGAAGTGCGCGCGCTCGAGATCACGAACTGGCGCTTCCTGCTCACACCCAGCGCGCAGCAATCGCTGCCGGCCTTCGCGTCGATGCTCAAGCTCAAAGGGGTTGAACTGCAGCAGGATCTGGGCGCGCTGCTAGCCCGTCTCGACGGCCCAGCAGGCCTGGAGCGCCGCCCAGCCGAGGGCACGATGGCAGGCCATGGCCCGCTGACGCCGCGCTACTTTTACTCGCGTGCGGCCAGCATCTACGGTGGCTCGAGCGAAGTGCAAAAAGACATCCTGGCCAAGGCCCTGGTCGGATAAGGCGGACAAGCGATGAACTTCGAATTGAGCGACGAACAGCAACAACTGCAAGACAGCGTCGACCGTTTGCTGTCAGACCAGTACAGCTTCTTGCAGCGCCGCGCCATTGCCGCAGCCGCGCCGGGCCACAGCGCCGCCGTCTGGGGGCAACTGGCCGAAATGGGCATCACCGGGCTGCCGGTGGCGCAAGACGATGGCGGCTTTGGCGGCAAAGCGGTCGACCTGCTGCCGGTGATGCAAGCCTTCGGGCGGGCGCTGCTGCTCGAACCCTATCTCGCGACTTGCGTGCTGGGCGTCACCGCGCTGCAACAAGCCGCCGACGCCGCGACCCGGCAGCGCCTGCTGCCGGCGGTGGCCTCGGGCAACTTGTTGCTGGCCTGGGCGCACGACGAGCTCGGTGCACGCCATGCGCGCAGCTGGATCGAAACCCGCGCCACCCGGCAGAGCTCGGGCTGGGTGCTCGACGGCGTCAAGCACCAGGTGCTGCACGGCGGCGCGGCGCAGCAGCTGATCGTCAGCGCCCGCTTGTCCGGGGCGGCCGACGCCGCCAGCGGTCAGGCCCTGTTCCTGGTCGACCCCCGCGCGGCCGGCGTTCAGCTTCGTGACCACTGGCTGGTCGACGACACGCCAGCTGCCGAGATCAGCCTGCACGGCGCCGCAGCGCTGCCGCTGGGCGACCCGACGGATTCGGCGCATGGCCGGGCCGCCATCGAAGCCACGCTGAACGCCGGCATCGCCGCGGTCTGCGCCGACATGGTCGGTGCGATGGAAGCCGCGCACAAGCTCGCGATCGACTACCTCAACACCCGCAAGCAGTTCGGCCGCCTGATCGGCGAGAACCAGGCGCTTCGCCACCGCGGCGCCGACATGCTCGTCAGCCTGGAGATCTGCCGCAGCATGGCGATCGCCGCGGCACTGGCCGTCGACAAACCGGACGGCGAAGAATCGGCCGCCGACCTGATGCGCGCCAAGCTCGTGATCGGCCGCCACAGCCGGCTGCTGTGCCAGCACGCGATCCAGATGCACGGCGGCATCGGCATGACCGAAGAGTACGCAGTGGGGCATTACCTGCGGCGCGTCCACGTGCTGGACCAGTTGTTCGGCGACAGCGACGCGCAGGCTGCGCGGCTGGCCCAGCGCCTGGGATGATCGCTTGAGCGGGTGCGGCGACCAGCGGCATCGGCTGCGCGCCGACCGGGTCAGCCCCGATGGCCGGGCAGCATCGCGGCGGCTATGATTGTTGGTCCAACCATTGAATTTCATCCTCTGCAGGTCAACGGCATGAGCTCTCCTTCCATCTACTTGGACGACCGCGCCACCCCGCGCGAGGCCGTGCTACTGCAAGGCCGGCGCGCGGCCAGCGGTTTTGACGCGCTCGGTGTTCGCGAAAGCGACACCGTCGCACTGCTGCTGCGCAACGACTTCGCCTTCTTCGAAGTGCAGCAGGCCGCCGCCGCGCTGGGGGCCTACGCGGTGCCGATCAACTGGCACGGCAAGGCCGACGAGGTGCGCTACATCCTCGAAGACGCCGCGCCAAAGGTGCTGGTCGCCCATGCCGACCTGCTGGCACCGCTGCGCGAGCAGATCCCACAACACATCAAGGTCCTCGTCGTGCCCACGCCGCCCGAAGTACAGCAGCGCTACGGCCTGGCCGCCGAGGCCACGGCGCCAGCGCCCGGCGACACCGTCTGGTCAGACTGGTGCGCCGGTTTCGAGCCCTGGAGCGGTGCGGCCAAACGCAGCCGTGCGACGATGATCTACACCTCGGGCACCACCGGACACCCGAAAGGCGTGCGGCGCGACGCCGCAACGCCTGAGCAGTCGGTCGCCTATGTGGAGATGCTGGCGCGGGTCTACGGCATCGCGCCCGGGGTGCGGGCCTTGATCGCGGGTCCGCTCTACCACGCGTCACCGAACGCCTACGGTCGCCAAGCGCTGGGTGCCGCCGAGTTGCTGGTGCTGCAGTCGAAGTTCGACCCCGAGGAAACGCTGGCCGCGATCGCCACGCACCGCATCACCCATGCGGTGATGGTGCCGACGATGTTTGTTCGCCTGCTCAAGCTGCCGGCCGAGGTTCGCGCGCGCTACGACGTGAGCTCGCTGCAGTGGGTCACGCACACCGGCGCGCCCTGCCCGGTCGAGGTCAAAAAGGCCTTGATGGACTGGTGGGGGCCCGTGGTCTACGAGACCTACGGCGGCTCCGAGGTGGGCACCGCCACGCTGACGACGCCCACCGACTGGCTGGCTTACCCGGGCAGCGTCGGTGTGCCAACGCCTGGCACACGCCTGGCTTTCTACAGCGAGGACGGCCGCCAACTCAAGGAGGGCGAGATCGGCGAGATCTTCATGCGGGTGCCGTGCTACGCCGATTTCAGCTACCTGAACCACCCGGAAAAGCGTGCCAGCGTCGAGCGTGACGGCCTGATCAGCTGCGGCGACATCGGCTACCTCAAGGACGGCCACCTCTACCTGTGCGACCGGCGCTCCGACATGGTGATCTCGGCAGGCACCAACATCTATCCGGCCGAGATCGAGATGGTGTTGCTGCAGATGCCCGGGGTGCAAGACTGCGCGGTATTCGGCATCCCCGACGAGGAGTTCGGTGAGTCGTTGGCTGCCGCGGTCGAGGCCATGCCCGGCGCCGAGTTGACGGCCGAGCAAGTGCGGGCCTACCTCGCCATCCGCCTGGCGAAGTACAAAGTGCCACGCCGGGTGGATTTCCACGCCGCGCTGCCGCGCGAGGACAGCGGCAAGATCTTCAAGCGCCACCTGCGCGAGCCGTTCTGGCAGGCCTCGGGCCGCAAAATCTGAAGTCCGCTGCTGCTGCGAAGGCGCGGCTGAACGACAAAAAAGCAGCGCTGCAGAGATCGCCCGTGATCACCCGCGACAAACACAAGCCGAAGCGGATCGCCAGCGATCCCCTGCCCTGACTCATCCAAGGACCACGCGATGAATTTCACCGAAGAACAGACTGCATTTCGCGACAGCGTGCGCCGCATGGTCGACAAGCATGTCGCGCCCATCGCCGCCGAGATCGACGAGACCGACCGTTTTCCATTGGAAATTGTCGAGCTCTTCGGCGAGATGGGTCTGATGCAGCTGTGGGTGCCCGAGGCCTATGGCGGCCCCGAAGGCAACCTGACGATGATGTGCATCGCCCGCGAGGAGATCTCGCGCGTCTCGCCGTCCTGCGGCTCGATCGCCGGGCTCAACACCATGTTCATCATGCCGCTGCTGCACTTCGGCACCGAGGCGCAGCGCCAGCGCTTTCTGCCCGTGATCGCCAAAGGCGGCGTGGTCACCGCGATCGCGATCTCCGAGCCGCAGGCCGGCTCGGATGTCAGCGCGATGACGACGCGCGCCGTGCGTGACGGCGACAGCTATGTGATCAACGGCCGCAAGCAGTGGTGCAGCTACGGCGTGGTGGCCGACCTCATCGTCGTGATGGCGCGCACCAGCGGCGACACCGGCTCGTCGGGCATCAGCGCCTTCGTCGTCGAGCCCAAGAAAACGCCCGGCATCAGCTTCGGCCGGCACGAGCGCAAGATGGGCTGGCGCGGCGCACCCAACACACCGATCTTCCTGGACAACGTTCGTGTGCCGATCGAGAACATGGTGGGCGACGAGGGCAAGGGGTTCCGCGCCTCGATGCGCGCGCTCGACTTGAACCGACCCACCATCGGCGCGCAGTGCGTCGGCCTGGCGCAAGGCGCACTCGACGCGTCAGTGGCTTATGCCAAGGAGCGCAAGCAGTTCAAGCGCAGCATCGGCGAGTTCCAGGGCATCCAGTTCATGCTGGCCGACATGGCGATGAACATCGAGGCCGCCCGTGCCTTGGTCTACGAATGCGCGCGCGCCGGCGACGAAGCCAACTGGGCGCGCCTGAACACCACGGCCAGCATGGCCAAGTGTTTTGCCAGCGACATGGCGATGAAGGTGACCACAGACGCGGTGCAGATCTTCGGCGGCTACGGCTACACCAAGGATTACCCGGTCGAGCGCATGATGCGCGACGCCAAGCTGGCACAGATCTTTGAGGGCACCAACCAGATCCAGCGCATGGTGATCGCGCGCGAACTGCTGCGCTGAGAGCGCGTGCGGGTTCAATCACCTCTCCCATCAACGCAACGACAAGCCTAGGACCACTGACCATGCACCCGAACCGGCGCAACGCCCTTCAATCCGCACTCGGCCTGCTGGCCGCCAGCGCCTGGCCGGCCGCCTCGGCGCAGACCGGATACCCCAGCGCGCCGATCCGCTTCGTGATCCCCACACCGGCCGGCGGCGGGCACGACAGCATGATGCGCCTGGTCGGCGCCAAACTCACCGAGGCCTGGGGCCAACCGACGCTGGTCGAGTCAAAGCCCGGCGCCAGCGGCGCGATCGCTACTGGCTTTGTCGCCAAGGCCGCGGCCGACGGCCACACGCTGCTGCTGGGCTACAGCGCCTTGCTGAGCAACCTGGTGCTGCAGCCCAACCCAGGCTACAAGCTGGCCGATCTGGTGCCGCTGTGCATGCTGGTGCTGTCGCCGCTCGCGCTCGGCGTGCGCTCGTCGCTGGGCATCAACACGCTGCAGGAATACGTCGCCTACGCCCGCCGTCACCCCAAAAAACTGAGCTATGGATCCTACGGCCAGGGTTCAGGCGGGCACTTCGTCGGCGAGCAACTCAACGCGGCGGCAGGCCTTGAGGTCCTGCATGTGCCTTACAAAGGCGAGGCGCCGGCGATACAGGACTTGCTGGGCGAACAGATCGACGTTGCGGTGGTGTCGTTGGGCGGGGTGTCGCGCCACCCGGGCAAGATCAAGCCACTCGCCGTCGCGAGCCCGTCGCGCTTCCCGATCTACAGGGACGTGCCGACATTCGCCGAGGCCGGCCTGCCGGAGGTCAACATGCCGGGCTGGGGCGCGGTCTTCGCGCCTGCGGCCACACCCAAGGCGGTGGTCAGCAAGCTGGTGGCCGAGCTCAACCGCGTGATCATGCTGCCCGAGGTCTCGGCGCGCATGCTTGAACTCGGCTTCGAGTCGGTGGGCTGGGGCCCCGACAAGCTCGCAGCCTTCATGTCCGAGCAAACAGCGATGATCAAAGCGCTGGTCGACGCTGGCCGCGTCAAGCTGTAGCGGGCGCTACCAGCAAGCCCGGATATTGTGAAATTCAATGGTGTTACCAAAATGTTGAACGACCCGGTCTTTCATGGAGCTTCGCGCCAATGACATCTGCCTCCATCGCCCGACAAACCACCGCTCAAGCCCAGGACATCGCCGACCATGCGCTGCGCCGCTGGACGGCAGCCTTTGATCGCGCCGACTGGTCCGCGTTGACCTCGCTGTACACCGCCGACGCACACCTCTTCGGCAGCAAGCCCACCCTGTATGCGGGCAGCGACGGGGTGCACGAGTATTTCAGCCAGTTGGCCCCAGGCGCATCGGTCGTCTTCGAGCCGCCTCAGGTCGCCCAGCCCGGCGACGCGGTCATCACGCTCGCGACGACCGCGAATTTCCGGCGTGCCGGCGAGCCCAGGCCGTACCGCATGTCCTGGACACTGCTGGAGGCGAACGGGGTGTGGCGGATCGCCAGCCATCACGCCTCGCCCCGCGCCTGAGCAGGCGGCGCACTGATCAGCGGCCACTGGGGTGCCGCCGCGGCGCTGATCGCGCGGCACCGCATCAAGCGCTGGGGCGCAGCGGCCATCGTCGTGGCCTCCCCTGACTCTCCAATGCCCGGCGCCACAGCGCCCGTCATGCGTTGGCCTGCCGATGGAGCCATTCAAGCGGCAGGCCCGGCCGCGCCCAGCGTTTCGAAGCGAGGCGACCTGAACGCGATTGC
>CALQBT020000135.1 GCA_943328885.2 Bordetella parapertussis
GAGGCCTCGAGCATCGTGGTATTCGTGATCATGGCCATCGTGCTGATGATCCGACCGGCCGGCCTGTTCGGCAAGGAGGCGTGATGGGCGGCGAACTCAGCCACAAGATGACGGCCCGGGCCCGCTGGGCTTGGGGCGCGGTGCTGGCGCTGCTGCTGGCCGCGCCCTTCATCGGGCTGTACCCGGTGTTCATGATGAAGGCGATGTGTTACGCCATCTTCGCCTGCGCCTTCAACCTGCTGCTGGGTTACACCGGACTGCTGTCATTCGGCCACGCGGCTTACCTGGGCGCGGCAGCTTACGCCACCGGTTGGTTGATTCGCTCGGCCGGTTGGTCGACCGAAATGGGCGTGCTCGCGGGCATGGGCATCGGCGCGCTGCTGGGCTTGGTGGTGGGCCTGATCGCGATCCGGCGCCAGGGCATCTACTTCGCGATGATCACCTTGGCGATGGCGCAGATGATTTACTTCGTCTGCCTGCAAGCGCCGTTCACCGGTGGCGAGGACGGTTTGCAGGGCGTGCCGCGCGGTGCGCTGTTCGGTGGGCTGATCCCGCTCAAGAGTGACGTGTCGCTGTACTACGTGGTGCTGGCCGTGTTTGTCGCGGTGTTCTTGGCCATCATCCGCATCGTGCATTCGCCCTACGGCCAGGTGCTCAAGGCGATCCGCGAGAACGAGCCGCGCGCGATCTCACTGGGCTACGACGTCGACAAGTACAAGTTGCTCGCTTTCGTGCTGTCGACGGCGATCGCCGGGCTGGCCGGATCGATGAAGACCCTGGTGCTGGGCTTTGCGACGCTGAGTGACGCGCACTGGTCGCTCTCGGGCGAGGTCGTGTTGATGACGTTGCTCGGCGGCATGGGTACCTTCGCCGGCCCGGTGGTCGGTGCGTTCACGATCATCGGCCTGCAGGACTACCTGGCCGATCGGGTGGGGGCCTGGGTCACGGTGATCATCGGCGCGATCTTCGTGGTCTGCGTGCTGGCCTTTCGCAAAGGCTTCGTCGGCGAGTTGATCGCCTGGCAGCAGCGGCGCGGCAAGCCGGCCGATTGACCCGTCGATCCAGGCGGGCTCAGTCGCCGAACAAGCCGCCGGCCGCCTGCGGCGGCGCCACCCCCAGGTGCCGATACGCTGCAAGCGTCGCGATGCGCCCGCGCGGCGTGCGCTGCAGAAAGCCCTGCATGATCAGAAATGGTTCGATCACGTCCTCGATCGTGCCCGGCTCCTCGCCGATCGCCGCGGCCACGTTGTCCAGCCCGACCGGGCCGCCGTCGAAACGGTGGATCACCGCTTCGAGCAGCTTGCGGTCCATCAGGTCGAAGCCTTCGGGGTCGACATCGAGCATCACCAGCGCCTTGTCGGCGATCTGGCGCGTGATCGTGCCGTCGCCCTTGACCTCGGCGTAGTCGCGCACGCGGCGCAGCAAGCGGTTGGCGATGCGCGGCGTGCCGCGCGACCGGCGTGCGATCTCGAATGCGCCCTCGGCCTGGATCGGCACCTTGAGCAGGCCGGCAGAGCGGTGAACAATGGTGCCGAGCTCGGCGGCGCTGTAGAACTCGAGCCGGGTGACGATGCCAAAGCGGTCGCGCAGCGGGTTGGTCAGCATGCCGGCGCGGGTGGTGGCGCCGACCAGGGTGAAGGGCTGCAAGTCGAGCTTGATCGATCGCGCCGAAGGGCCTTCGCCGATCATGATGTCGATCTGGTAGTCCTCCAGAGCGGGGTAGAGAATCTCCTCGACCACCGGGCTCAGGCGGTGGATCTCATCGATGAACAGCACGTCGTTCTTCTCGAGATTGGTCAGGATCGCGGCCAGGTCCTTGGGCTTTTCGAGCACCGGCCCGCTGGTCTGGCGCAGGTTCACGCCAAGCTCAGCCGCGATGATGTGCGACAGCGTGGTCTTGCCCAGACCGGGTGGACCGAACAGCAGCACATGGTCGAGTGCTTCGTCGCGTTTGCGGGCCGCGCCGATGAAGATCTCCAGCTGTTCGCGTGCCTTGGCCTGGCCGATGTAGTCGGCCAGCAACTTGGGCCGCAGCGCGCGCTCGATCGCTTCTTCTTGTGGCGAGGCCCGCGCCGCGCTGACCACGCGCGGCGCGGCGTTGGCGGCTGCAAAGTCATCAGTCTGTATGCCCATACAGCTTATTGTCCACCCACCGGCAAGCCCAACCCCTCGGTCCCTATCGGGACAGCGACTTCAGCGCCAGCTTGATGCCGTCGCTCACGCCGACATCAGGCGGCAGGGCCTTCAGCGCGGCAGCGGCGTCGCGCTCGCTATAGCCTAGCGCGACCAGCGCTTGCAGGATGTCGGTCTGGGCTTCGCTGACCACCGAGGTGCTGGCCGAGCCGAGATCGGGTCCCAGCTTGCCCTTGAGTTCCAGCAGCAAGCGTTCGGCGGTCTTCTTGCCGATGCCCGGCACCTTGACCAAACGGCCGACCTGTTGCTGCGTCACGGCCTGGGTCAGCTCGGCCACGCTCAGGCCTGACAACACGCCCAGCGCCATGCGCGGCCCTACCCCCGAGATCTTGATCAACTGGCGGAAAGTCGCGCGCTCGCCGGCGGTCAGAAAACCGAACAGCAGCAGCGCATCCTCTCGCACGACGAAATGCGTCAGCAGCGTGGTGCGCTCGCCCAGCGCCGGCAGGTTGAAGAAGCTGCTCATCGGCACATCGACCTCGTAGCCGACGCCGCTGACATCGATGAGCACTTGCGGGGGCGACTTTTCCGCCAGGATGCCTGTGAGTCGTCCGATCATGGACGTTGATTATCGCGGCAGGCGCGACGCAGCCGCGCTGCGCCGCCAGGGCGCGGCTTCAACGCCGGAACAATCCCAGCCGCTGCGCCTCGAGCGCCGCTTCGGCGCGCGAGCTGACATTGAGCTTGCGGTAGATCTGCTTGACATAGTCGGCGATCGTGTGCCGTGACAAGCCGAGCTGAACGCCGATCTCGGGCAAGGTGTAGCCCTTGGCCACCCGCAGCAGCACCTCTCTCTCTCGCTCGGTGAGCGAAACCACAGGCAGGTTGTCGGTCTGTGGCTTGGCCATGCTGGCAAAGTACTTGATCAGCTTGCGCGCGATCGATGGCGACAGCGGCGGCTCGCCCTGGGCGATGCGCTGCAACTGCTCGGTGATCAGCTCGCGCGGCTGCTCTTTCAGGATGTAGCCGTAGGCGCCGGCCTGCAGTGCCGGGAACAGATGCTCATCGTCGTCGTGAATCGTGACGACGACCGACAGCGCCTCGGGTTGCAACTCGCGCAGCCTGGCCACCACTTCGGTGCCATCGCCGTCGGGCAGGCCGAGATCGCACAGCGCGAGGTCGAAACGCAGGGTCTGCACCTGTCGCATCGCATCCTGAACCCGCGAGCACTCGGTGATGTGCGCCTCGGGAAACACCTGCAACACCAAAATCTTGAGCCAGGTGCGTATTTCTGGCAAATCTTCGACCAGCAGGATCTTGTTCATCTAGGGAGGCGGTTGGCGCCAAAAACGGCGTCATTTCATGCTAGCAGGGACCTATCACGCTGCGGTGTGGGCTTGCAGAGGCAGCGTGAGGCGTATCACGGTTCCATAGCCTGGACCCGATTCGACCAGGCATTGACCTTGCAGTTGCTTGGCGCGTCCCTTCATGCTGGCCATGCCATGACCCTTGTCGAGCCGGCTTTCCGGCCCGCCGGGAATGCCTTTGCCGTTGTCTTGGATCACCAACTGGAAGTCACCGCTGGCGATCAGGCAGCGCACGCTGCACTGTGAGGCGTCGCTGTGCTTGATGATGTTGCTGACGGCTTCGCGCAGGATTCGCGTGGTCTGCACAAAAGCGCGAGCGGACAGGGTTGGCGACAGATCTTCGTCCCCCGGCGAACTCCACAGGCCTTCGACACCAGACTGCATCAGCCTGGAAATCACTTCTGCACGCCAGTCAGCGATCGCATCGACCAGTTTGACAGGTTTGCCTGAAATACCTCTGACCGACAGTCGCATCTCTTCCAAAGCCTCGCGCGCGAGCCCGCTGATGCGCTCGCTGTCGCTGGTATGGACGATGGTCAGCAGTTTGGCACCCAGGTCGTCGTGCAGGTCGGCTGCGATGCGCTTGCGCTCGCGGTCGGTCACTTGTTCGACCTTGAGCTCGGACAGTTGGGTGAAGTTGAGCTCGATCTGCCTGGTGGCCTCGCGAACGCGCAGGGCGAGCTCGGCGCGGTTCTGTTCGACACTCTGGAAAGCTCGCCCGTATTGCTGCACCAGCCGCAGCCCGAGCGCCAGAAAGCCCAGGGCGGGCGCCAAGGCCGCGACATCAGCGATGCATGCATCGAGCGCCAGCGCATGGGCAGCGTGGCCCAGGCTCAGCGCCAGTGACAGCAGACCGAGCAGGGCGACCATCGGCCAGAACTGCCGGCTTTGCTGACGCCAGGCCTGGACCAGGTAGAAGCCAGATGCCACGGCGATCTGGGCGCCCAGCAGCACTGACCACAGCCCGCACGCCTGGTACAGATTGGTCGGGCCTGCGGCTAGCAAGGACGCCGGCATCAGCAGGCATTGGGCCGGCAGCGCCCGGTCGAGCCACGGCTGCCTGCGTCCTGCATAGCGCATCAGGAATTGCACCGCCGCCAGCGTGAGCAAGCCCATCAAAGAGGCCAAGGCGAGCTCGATGTCGCCATTGTCGAACGGCAGATCCGAGGCCCACCGCCGCGCCAGCAGCAGCGACCAACCCATCATCAGCGCGCCGAAATAGGCCAGGTAGCTTTGTGCCCGGTTGAACCAGCCCAGCACGAACATGAAACTGCCCATCAGCAGCAAGGCGCCGCTCAGCACCTCGGGCAAGCGGATCGCCAACAGCAAGCGGCGTGCGTGCTGGGCTGCCACCAAGTCGTAGGGGCCGAAGGCCACGGCAGACAGTCCACCCGCTCTTTGGCGCGAGCTCAAGACCTCGACCGGATATCCCTTGACCCGAAAATCAAGCGTGTTGTGGTCTGCGTCGAGCAGCGCCGCGGGCACGGGCACCAATTGCGGTCGGTCGCAGTTGTGTGTGACTGGCTCTTCGAAATGGCCGCCATCGTGGATCAGACGGCCGTTCAAGCGCAGTTGCATGACGCTGCAGGCACGCTCCACATACAGGCCGTAGAGCGTGTTGTCTGGTGCCGCGCCGGTCTGGGTCGGTGTCAGCATCAGCCGGTACCACAGCACGCCGCTGCGGCCAGAGCCGTTGGCGGCCCAGTCGTCGGGCAGCGTTAGCGCGCTGGCGCTTTGCCAGATGGGCGGCGCACCCGGGGTCTCGGCGACAACGACAGCGCTGCTCAGCCACTGCACCTGTGCTGGCGCTGGCAGCGCCAGCAGCCCCCACCAGCAGGCCCAGCACCACCCACTCGCCAGCCGCATGGCCCTGAAGAAGCCGCCTTGCTGCAGGCGTGCAGCGCGGCTGATCTGACGGGGCGTGAGCATCTGATGGGATTGTCGATGTACAGGCCTTTGGCGTTCGTCGCAGAATCCACGGTTTGTTCCTTCTTGTTGCCTGCGCTGCCCTTCGTGATCCTTCGCCACAGCTTTGAACCGACCGACAACACCCGCTTGGCCCACCTGAGCGGTGCCTTCGATGAACATCTGCGCGCGATCGAGGCGGCGCTGTCGGTGCGCATCGGTCGCCGTGGGGGGGTCTTTCGGGTCGAGGGCGGCCGCTTCGATGCCGCGCGCGCGCTGGCCTTGCTGCAATCGCTGTACGAGCGCGCGGCCCGCCCGATTCCGGCCGATGTGCTGCAACTTGCACTGTTGGAGTCGCGCGCGGCAGCCGAGCAGCCCGGCCCGGCGCTGCCACCGGGTGCCGAGGCCATCAGCCTGCACACCAGGCGCAGCGACCTGCGGGGTCGAACACCCAACCAGGTGCAGTATCTGCACAACATCCTGAGCCATGACATCACGCTGGGCATTGGGCCTGCGGGCACGGGCAAGACATTTCTGGCGGTGGCCTGCGCGGTCGATGCGCTCGAGCGCAGCAGTGTGCAGCGCATCGTGCTGACCCGACCGGCGGTGGAAGCCGGCGAGCGCCTGGGCTTTCTGCCGGGCGACCTGGCGCAAAAGGTCGATCCTTACCTGCGACCGCTCTACGATGCGCTTTACGATCTGATGGGTTTCGATCGCGTCACGGTGGCATTCGAAAAAGGCTTGCTCGAGGTCGCGCCGCTGGCGTTCATGCGTGGGCGAACCCTCAACCATTCGTTTGTGATCCTGGACGAAGCGCAGAACACCACGCCCGAGCAGATGAAGATGTTCCTGACCCGCATCGGCTTTGGTTCGCGCGCAGTGGTCACCGGCGACGTCAGCCAGGTCGATTTGCCACGAGGGGCTGCCAACGGCCTGGTCGACGCGGCCCGCGTGCTCGCCGGCGTGCCCGGCATCGCTTTCTCGCGTTTCAGCTCTGCCGACGTCGTTCGGCACCCGTTGGTCGCTCGGATCGTTGAGGCCTACGACGCGGCCAAGGGGTCTGGGGAGTCGACGCCATGAGCCGTATCGTCAAGCCCGAGTTGACGCTGTCGCTGCAGTTCGCCGACGCTCGCCACCGCGCTGCGCTGCCGCGGCACCGGGTGCTGCGCTGGCTGCGCTCGGCGCTGGCCTTGCCCGCCGAGATCACCGTTCGCCTCGTCGGTGACGCCGAGGGTAAGGCGCTGAACCGTGATTTCCGTGGCAAGGACTACGCCACCAACGTTCTGACCTTCGATTACGAGCACGCGCCTGTGGTGCTGGCCGATTTGGTGCTCGCACCCGGTGTGGTCGAGCGTGAAGCCGCCGATCTGGGGATCGCGGTTGCCGATCACTATGCCCACTTGCTGGTGCACGGTGCGCTGCATGCCCAGGGCTACGACCACGAGGCCGATGACGAGGCCGCGGCGATGCAGGCGCGCGAGACCGAGATCCTGCTCGGCCTGGGACTGGCCGATCCTTACCGGCGCTGAGCGGCTTCAGCCTTGGCGCAGTTTGCGCGCCGCATCCAGCGCGAAATAGGTCAGCACGCCGTCGGCACCGGCGCGCTTGAAGGCTAGCAGCGACTCCATCATCACCGCGTCGTGATCCAACCAACCGTTGGCCGCGGCTGCTTTGAGCATCGCGTACTCGCCGCTGACCTGGTAGGCGAAGGTGGGCACGCGGAACACGTCTTTGACCCTTCGCACGATGTCGAGGTAAGGCATGCCGGGCTTGACCATCA
>CALQBT020000136.1 GCA_943328885.2 Bordetella parapertussis
CTCGCGACGATGGCCAAGCTCAAGGCCGGTCGGGTGCTGCGCGAAACCACAGACGGCTGCCTGCAGTTCTGGGGCGGTATGGGCTATGTGATGGAAAGCCCCATCAGCCGCTTCTGGCGCGATGGCCGCTTGACCAGCATCGGCGGCGGTGCCGACGAGGTGATGCTGCAGATCCTGTGCAAGTTCATGGGCACGTTCCCGATGCAGCGCTGACCAGCATCGGCGGCTTGGAGACAACAGCCGATGGCTGTTGATTGGCTCGTCAGCGGCCTGCGATGCCCAGCAACTCGACCTCAAATTGCAAGGTGGCGTTGGGAGGAATCACGCCACCCGCACCGCGCTCGCCGTAGGCAATCGACGGCGGACAAGTCAGATGCGCTTTGCCGCCGACCTGCAGGCGCTGTACGCCTTCGGTCCAGCATTTGATCACCCCGTTGAGCGGAAAATCGAGCGGCTGCCCGCGCTTGTAGGAACTGTCGAATTCCTTGCCGTCCATCAGTGTGCCTCGGTAATGCACCTTGACCGTGTCGCTGGCCGTCGGGCTGGGGCCCTTGCCCTGCTGGATCAGTTTGAAGACCAAGCCGCTGGCGGTGGTGACCACCGATCCAGGCGCCAGCGTGGTCTGCGCCATCGCAAGCGCTGGCAGCAGCGTAGCGATCAGCAGCGCAGACCGGCGGCAATATCGACGCAATCTCTGGGTTGGCGTTTCAAGTCGGACGTTCATCATGGTCGAGATCGAAGCGATGGGTTGTGTATCAAGCTGCGATCATCGCATCCGGCACGGCCAGGCCTCAAGCCCGAGCCTGCCCAAGCCCTCAAAATTGGTAACGCAAACCGGTCGAGTAGACGATGGGGCGAAAATCGATGGTCGTTCGCAACACGCTGGCACCGGTGGCGACCAGGTCGGATTTCACCTGAAGCACTGCGACGCTGGCAAACACGCCCCATTGACGGTCGAGCGCGTAGTCCAGGCCAGCTTTGCCGGCCAAGCCCCAGCTGTCGCTCAAGCTCACGCGCCAACCGAAAGGGTTGCGGAGGTCGACGAAGCGGGTGAAGTTGATGCCCAGCGCGGCATAGGGTCGCAGCGCGGCGCCGCTCTGGCCGAAATGGTAGTTGACGAAGAAGGTCGGCGAGACGTTGCGCGCGGTCAGCACTTCGCCGAGAAACGCGACACTGCCCTTGGCTTGTGCTGGAATCTTGGGCGGCACACCCAGGTCGAGTTCGACACCGATCTCTGGCGTGATCGCCCGTTCGTAGGTGAACAGCAAGGTGGTGGCGTTGCCGGTCTCGGCGTCTGCGCCAGGAGGGATCCCGATGCCGGTGACACCGTTGGACTGGGAGTGGGTGGTGTAGCGCGCGACACCCAGCTTGACGGTGTTGTTGAAGACGCTGCTTTGGTCCATCACCGAGCCCACCCACAGGTTGCCTGCGAGCAGCAAGGTCAGGGAACGGATCGTCGTTTGCATGGTGTTGTTCTCCTGCTCTTGCGGTTCAGAGCCAGCCGAAGGACTTGAGCTGGCGTTTGAAGAGGTCGCTGATCGCCTTGTGACCTGCTGTGGTCGGATGCACGCTGTCGGCAAAAAGCCATGTGTTGACATCGGCGCCGGTCACCAAACCGTTGTAGGCCGCGCCGGGTGTGGTGTTGCAGAACAGCGAATTGCCATCGGCGACCACGCCGCCAGTGAGCGCGCTGATCTTGGCGATGTCGCAGGCCGGCGCGGTGACATTGACGAGTCCGTAATTGGCCGGGTTGCTGCTGATGTCTCGCAGCATGGCTGTCGAGTCGATCCACATCACCGCTTGGTCGGTCAGACCATCGCGCAGCCACAGGTTGAAGGTGTTGATCAGCGTGGTCGCAAAAGCCTGGCTGGCTGGCGCCAGCGACAGCCCGTAGGGCGTCACGGCGATATCGACTGGCGTGACAACAGCGACGTATTTGCCGCCCTTGGCCAGGATCTGAGACCGCACATAGCCGCTCAGGTCTTGCGCCGCTTTCTTCATGGCCAACTGCGCGACAGTCTGGGCGCTGAACAGTTGCCGATTGACCTCGTCCGCAGGGCTTTGGTTCAAGGCGGCGGCGGTGGAGATCTTGGTCGCTGCGGTTTTGAAGTCGTCGAGTTGCTGGAACAAGTCGTTGTCGCCGGCCCAGACAAAGATCAGGTCGCTGTCCTTGAAGCTGCCGAATCGCGCGAGGTGGTTGGCGATCTGGGTGACGACCGGCACCGCGAGCATGCCGCTGCCATCGGGGTTTTGGCCATAGCCTTTGGCGTCGGTGATGCGCGAGCCGCCTTGGCCGTAAGCCGTGCAGGTGCTGGCCAGTGCGGGCACAGCCGCGGCAATCGGGCATTTCACCGACGCCTTGTTGAAACCGGCCTCCGCCAAGGTCACCGTCAGACCTAGCGCTGTTGCGAGGTTTTCGACCCATAGCGTGCCGAGATTGCCGTCGATGTTGGTCGTGAACTTGCCGCCGATGGTGTTGGCCGGCGGTGGACCCAAAGGATGAACGGTTGCCGTCGCGTAGCTGCCTATGTCGCTGAGGCTGTCACCGAATGACACCAGCGCGGTGAAGTTGCCCTGGGTGGTCGGAGTGCCGCTGGGCGCTCCGCTGCCAGGAATGGGGGCGTCGCCGCCTCCGCAGGCCGCAAGCAGCGCGGCAGTCAATACCGACATCAAGCCGATGCGGACTTTTTTCATGGCTTCTCCACGCAGTCTGTCGAGTCTTGGATCGAGAGAACAGGGACGCCACCCTGTTCTGCGGATCGACTCTATGGAGGTGACTGTGTGGCCGCTTGCGCATTCGCAAGCTGGAGGACTTGGGTCGGGTCAGTCCATCCCGCCGGGCCGGGCGGGGGCGTCAAATTCAAACCGGCCAGTCCGCCGGCACCTGCACAGGCATCTCGAGCAGCATCTGTGCCATGCCTTTGCCCAGCGGCTCGATCCGCAGCGAGATCGGGCCGCCGCCGTCCAGTGCCTGGTGCAGCACCAGGTTCATCGCGTGCAGGCCAGGCAAGTGGTAGCGGTCGACCCGACCCTTGACCAAGTGGCCCAGCCAGGCCAGCACGGCTTGCTCGGTGACCTGAGCCCACAGCAGCGGCAGCCATTCAGGCCTGCGAGCGATCAGCCCGATGTTGGACAGGTCCCCTTTGTCGCCGCTGCGGCCCCAGGCCAGCGCCACCAGTTGGACGCTGCGGCAAGGGCCTGCATACCAGGCGAAGTCCGCCGGGTCGGGCAGCGGCCGTGGCGCTTTGGCTTCCTCGGGTGGGGCAAATGGCAGGGCTGTGGCAGCATCCGATCCGATAAAGCTCAGGCTGGGCGTCACCGCAGCTCTGGGTACCAGGAAGGCGCAGGGCACGATCAGCGGCGACACAGCGGGTCTGCCGCCGGCGGCGCCGGTCGTGCCCGGCGACCAGCTGGTGCCTGCGGCGGCGAACTCGCGCGCGAACAAGTCCAGCGCCTCGCGTCGAGCATGGTGAACCGCCACCCGCATCATCACTTCGCGCAGCGTTGGTGGCGCGGCATGCGGCCCGTACAGGGTTTCGGCGCCTAGCACCTCGATCCGGGTTGCGGCAAAGTCGCCCCAGCCGCGCGCCATGATCAGTTCGCGGGTTCGTTCCAGCAGCGCTTGGCCGCTGCGCCTGGCTTTGGCCACCGCGTCGATGCCCACGATCACCAGCGTGCTGCTGCAGCGCCAGCCGGCCATCGCGGTGGCGCTGACCTTGAGCGTGGGCGGCGGTGCGCTGCCTCGCGCGCCGCTGACCCGTACCTGGTTGTCGCCGACTTGTTCCATCCGTACCTGGCGGAAGTCGCAGGCCACATCGGGCAACAGGTAGGCGCCGGGGTCTCCGATCTCGTAGAGCAACTGTTCGCCCACGGTTGCACAAGTCACCAGCCCTCCGGTGCCTGGCACCTTGCCGAGCGTGAAGCTGCCGTCCGCCTCGACCCAGGCGATCGGGTAACCGATGTGGGCCCAGTCAGGCACGGTCTGCCAGTCGGTGAACAGCCCGCCGGTGGCCTGGCAGCCGCACTCGAGGATGTGCCCGACCAGACTGCCGCCGGCGAGCTGGTCGTACTGGTCCATCGTCCAGCCGAAATGGTGGATCAGCGGGCCGAGCGTGACGGCACTGTCGACACAGCGTCCGGTGATCACCACATCGGCGCCGCCCGCCAGCGCGCGGGCGACCGGCTCGGCGCCGAGGTAAGCGTTGGCGCTGAGCAGTTTGTCGGGCACGGCCTGTTCGCTGACCAAGTTTGTCAGCACACCGCCGGGCGCGGCCGCCCGCAAGTCTGGCAGGCTGGCGCGCACATCGTCGCCGTCTACCACCGCGATGCGCAAGCTCACGCCCAACTCTGCGGCCAACGCGGCCAGCGCTCTCGCACAGGCCTGCGGGTTGATGCCTCCGGCATTGCTGACGACCTTGATGCCGCGCCTGACCACTTCGGGCAAGACTTGGCGCATCGCGCTGTCGACGAAGTCGGTCGCGTAGCCCGCCTCAGGGTTCTTGCGCTGGGCCGCGACCAGAATTGCCATGGTGGTCTCTGCCAGGTAGTCGAACACCAGCACGTCGATCAAGCCGCTGTTGACGAGCTGGGGTGCGCCCACGCTGCTGTCGCCCCAGAAACCGGAGGCGCCACCGATGCGCAGAGGGGTAAGTTTGGCCGAGTGGTTCATCGCATCTCCTTGAATCCTGCCAAGCCTATGGGCAGCATGGTGTGGCCGTCTTGCGGACAGTGGCTGGGCCGATCCACGGATCAGCCACCCACACTGGGAAGATACACTGCGCGTGACGTATTGACCGTAGACAGCCTGCTGCCCCTGCCCAACTCCCTTGACCATGCCTCCAGCCACCCCGGCCAAGCCAGCCTTCGACCTCAAGAGCACTGCTTGGACGCTGACCGCTCTGCGCCTGCAGACTGCCGATCTGGGCGCGTTGGTGGCCGATCTGGACCAGCGCTTCGGCAGCAGCCCTGAGCTGTTCGACAACGACCCGGTGGTGATCGACTTCAGCCCTTTGCGCGATACCGATGCATCGATCGATATCGTCGGTTTGCTGGCCCAACTGCGACGACATCGCATGCTGCCGGTTGCCGCTCAAGGAGGCAATGAAGCCCAGATGACAGCTGCACTCGAGGCCGGTCTGGTGCAGGCGCTGGACGCTGCTCCGGCCGTGATGGAGACCGAGCCACCGACCCTGCGAGACCTTGCGTCGCCTGACATGGTGGTCCGCGAGGTGGTGCGCGAAGTCGAGGTGGTGCGCGAGGTACCGGCTGCTGCGGTGCCGACGATGGTGATCGACAAGCCGCTGCGCTCTGGCCAGCGCGTGTATGCGCGCGGGGGCGATTTGGTGGTGCTCGCCGTGGTGAGCTTCGGCGCCGAGGTGATTGCCGACGGCAACATTCATGTCTACGCGCCGCTGCGTGGCCGGGCGATCGCTGGTGCGCGCGGCAACACCGAGGCCCGCATCTTCAGCACCTGCATGGAACCGCAACTGGTGTCGATCGCTGGCATCTACCGCACCACCGAATCGCCGTTGGCGACCAATGTGCTGGGCCAGGTGGCGCAGGTGCGACTGGACGGCGAAAAAATCCTGGTCGAACCGTTGGCGGCCTGAGCGGCGCGCGTTTCAACCCTTTTTGCTCCAACCCCCTCAGAAAGCAATCCAGATGGCCAAGATCATCGTTGTCACCTCCGGCAAAGGCGGCGTGGGCAAGACCACCACCAGCGCCAGCTTCTCTGCCGGCTTGGCGCTGCGTGGCCACAAGACCGCCGTGATCGACTTCGACGTCGGATTGCGCAATCTCGATCTGATCATGGGCTGCGAACGCCGGGTGGTCTATGACTTGATCAACGTGATTCACAACGAGGCCAAGCTGACCCAGGCCTTGATCAAGGACAAGCAGTGCGACAACTTGTACGTGCTGGCGGCCAGCCAGACCCGTGACAAGGACGCGCTGACCCAGGACGGGGTCGAGCGGGTGCTCAACGATCTGGCTGCGATGGACTTCGAGTACATCGTCTGCGATTCGCCCGCTGGCATCGAGACGGGTGCACTGATGGCGATGCACTACGCCGATGAGGCGCTGGTGGTGACCAATCCGGAGGTCTCGTCGGTGCGCGATTCGGACCGTATTCTGGGCATGCTGTCGTCCAAGACCAAGCGCGCGATCGAAGGTCTGGCGCCGATCAAGGAGCACCTGTTGATCACCCGTTACAACCCGAGTCGCGTGGTCGGTGGCCAGATGTTGTCGCTCGACGACATTCAGGAAATCCTGCGCATTCCGTTGATCGGCGTGATTCCTGAGAGTGAGACCGTGCTCGACGCGAGCAACCAAGGCGTGCCAGCGATCCACCTCAAGGCCACCGATGTCAGCGAGGCCTACCAGGATGTGATCAGCCGCTTTCTTGGCGACAAGGTGCCGATGCGATTCGTCGACGCCGAGAAACCCGGCTTCTTCAAGCGGCTGTTCGGCGGGAGGTGAGCGGCATGTCGTTTCTCTCGTTCTTTCTGGGCGAAAAGAAGAAAACCGCCTCGGTCGCCAAAGAGCGGCTGCAGATCATCCTGGCCCATGAGCGATCGGGTCGTGGCGTTTCGCGCGCTGACTACTTGCCGCAGCTGCAAAAAGAGCTGATGGCGGTGATCTCCAAATACGTCCAGATCTCGCCCGAAGACATCAAGGTCAGCCTGGAAAAGCAGGACAACTTCGAGGTTCTGGAGGTCAAGATCGAATTGCCCGACGCGGTGCGCTGAGCGCGCGTGGTGGGCGCCTCAGATCCTTGCCTGCGTTTTCTGGCAGGCTACCCGGCGCCGCTGCTGGCCCAAGTCCGGCAGCAGATCGCCCAGGGCCAGCTCGGGCCATACCTCAGGCAGCGCTACCCCGAGGCGCATGTGATCCGCACCGACAGCGCGCTCTACGAACATGCCAAGGCGCTGAAGTCGCGCCATCTGCGCCATGCCGATCCGCTGGCCAAGGTGTTGTTCGACAACCGCTTGCAGATCGACCAGCGTGCGCTGGGCACCTTGACCTCGGTGTCACGCGTTCAGGGCGGCCGTCTGACGGCCAAGCGCGAGGTGCGGGTCGCGGCGCTGTTCAAGGACGCGCCGGCGGCGATGCTCGAGATGATCGTGGTGCACGAGCTTGCGCACCTCAAGGAGCGTGA
>CALQBT020000137.1 GCA_943328885.2 Bordetella parapertussis
AAGAACTTCAACGCCAACCGCGTGATCCGACTGAACGAGTCACCGCAGGTCAGCGTGCTGCGCATCGCCTCACCTGCCCAGGCCGAGCGCGGGCGATTGATCGGCGGTGTCGGCGAGTTGGGCGTTCCCACCTTCGCGCCTGCGCTGGCCAACGCCTGGTTCCGTCTCACCGGCCTGCGGGTGAGGGCCTTGCCCTTCGTGCCGAACGCCACGATGGGCGGTTGAGGGGCAGCGCCGACGGGACGGACTGGCGCGTGCTCCCTGGGCATCTAGTCGCTTGGCGCGGCGCCTGCTCAATCGCTTGGGGCTTTGCTTCCAATCGCCGTCGTCGGCACGGGCGCAAGAGCGCGTGCAGTTCAGCGCCGATCGTCAGGTGGTTTCCAAGCCCAAGACAGCCTAACTAAATTGAAGCGCGTCCACCCAACCGGTACGAATCGAAACCGCGGGAATTACTTCGCCTCGGGCTGGTTCTGCAAAGCGAGAATGCGCGCGATCCGGTCCTCGACCGTGGCGTCGCTGCCGCCCTTCCACTGCAGGATCTGCAGTACGACGCCGGCCGCATCGCGCGGCCGCAGCACCACCTCGTCGCGATTGCTGAACTCGTCGCGCAGAGGGATCTTGTAGCCCTTGCCTTCGACGTCCTGGATGAACTCCTCCAGGTTGTCGACTTCCAGTCCCATGTGATGCAGCCCCTCGCCGTGCTTGGCGATGTGCTGGTTGATGAAGCCGTCTTCTTCCAATGACTGCACCAGCGAGAGCACGTTCTCGCCGATCTGCATGTAGGCGACTTTGACCATGCCGGCTTTTTCGCGCAGTATTTCAGTACGGATGTGAACGGCGTTGAGCAGCTTGACGTACTGCTCGGTCGCCTGGGCGACGTCGCGTACAGCGATTGCCACATGATCGATTCTCTTGATACTGGCCATGATCTTCTCTCGTCGGTCTGGGATCTGCACAGTTTATGCCGACGGGGGAGGGCGTCCTCAGTGGCTCCTGATCTCCAACCACAGCAGGTACAAGCCACTGGCCACCACGACCGCGGCGCCGGCTATCACCAGGGCGTCGGGCACCTGGGCGAAGACCAGCCAACCGAGCAAGGTCATGTAGAGGATCTGCTGGTACAGGAAGGGGCCGAGCGTGGCGGCCGTGGCGTAGCGGTGCGCTTTGGCGACGCAGTAGTGGCCCAGACCGCCGCACAAGCCGGTCAGGCCGATCACCGCCCAGGTCGCAGTGTCGGCTGGCGTGCGCCACTGCGCCAGCCCGAACGGGGCGATGACCACGGCAGCGCCGATGGCCGACATCAGTTGCAGCGAGGCCGGCGACTCGGTGGCCGCCAGGCGCCGCGTCAGGAGGTTGAAGCTGGCGTACAACAAGGCGTTGCCCATGGACAGCAGCAGCGCCGGGTGGAAGGCGCCGGTCCAGGGCCGCATGATGAGCAGCACGCCTCCCAGCCCGGCCGCGATGGCCAGCCAACGTCTGGCGTCCAGCCGCTCGCCCAGCCACCAAGCGCTGAGCAAGGCGATCAGCAGCGGCACCGAGAACTGGATGGCGCCTGTCTCGGCCAGTTGCAGATACTGCAGCGCCCAGAAGTTCAGCGCCGTCATCACGCCGAGCATCGCGCCCCGCAGCGCCTGCAGCCAGACCTTGTTGACGCGCAGCAGTTCGCGGCCGTACACCGGTGCCAACAGCGCAGAGGCGATCAGCGCGTGCGCCACGAATCGCATCCACACCACCTGGAACACGGGCAGGTCTCGCACCAACCACTTGGCGCAGGTGTCGAGCACCGCTAAGAGCAAGGTGGTGAGGCAGACCAGCGTGATGCCGATGCGGCGGTTGCGCGCGTTGTCGTCTAGAAGCATTCAGTGTCGATTCTAGGCGGCGCCTCAACGGCGGGCGGCGGGCGGCGGGTGGCGCAGGCGCACCGAATCGGGTCGGGTCGGGTCGGCTATGTTTCAGCACCTAGTCCGGGGTCCAGCCGAGGCGCGGCCCGCGACAGCTTCCTGGAAACTCAGTTGGCCATGCCCGCGCCGTCGGCGACCAGGACGTAGCCAGCCGCACATAGGCACCCACAGACAGGCACCTACAGTCAGGCCCTCTGTGGGCGATTGCGACTCGGCCTAGGGCTTGAAACCGTCCGAGCTCACAAGCTTGGGACATCATGAGCCTTGAATTCATTCCAGTGCTGAGCGACGAGCAGATATCCCAGGTCTTGTTTGGTTGATTTGGCAAAACGCCGGTCTCTGCCACACCGAACTTGACGCCAGCTTGTCGAGGCCAAGCCACTGATGGCAGCGGCAGACTCCTGGGCCCTGGTCTGCTGTATTTGCGACGGCCAGCATGCACGAACGCATCTGGCCGGCGCTCCAGTTCGTCGACCTCGGTCAGCTTGGCCAGCGAACCGAGTGATGCCAGCAGCGCGGCCCCTGACCCGGCCTCAATCGTTGCCTGTCAGGCCGGGCGCGCCGTTGCGCCAGGCGATGGCGAAGCGGTCGTCATAAGCACCCTCGGGGTTCTCGCGCACCATCACGTCCAGCCGCCGCGCGTCGTCGCCCACCAGGATGCGCCATTTGCCGGCGCGCACGCCGTCCAGGATGGTGGTGGCCGCCTGGTCGGCAGTGGTCGGCGCGTTGTCGCGGAAGTCGATCGCCCGCTGGTGCAACAACTGGCGGATCGCGTCATCGGGCAGATCGGCCACCGCGGCGCCGCCCTTGACCATACGTGAGCGCACCAGCGCCACCTGCGTCGCCGACATCTTCATCGCGTCGTAGGTGTTCAGCGCGATCGAGGTGCCGACGTGGCCGGGCATCACCAGCACGCAACTCAGGTGTGGGGCATTCACCCGCAGGTCGTTGATCAGCGCCTCGGTGAAGCCCTTGACCGCAAACTTGGCGGCGCTGTAGGCGGTGTGCGGCACGCCCGGGCCCAGGCTGGCCCAGAAGCCGTTGACGCTGCTGACGTTGATGATGCAGCCGGCGCTGCTTGCCACCAGCAGCGGCATGAAGGCCCGGGCACCGTGGTACACGCCGAACCAGTCGACGCCGAAGGTGCGCTCCCAATCGGCACGGTTGCCGTTGACGAAGCTGCCGCCGCCAGCGATGCCGGCGTTGTTGAACAGCAGGTTGATGTGCTGGGTCCGATGCTCGGCGATGACGGCATCCCGGAACGCCAGCACCTGGGCTTCCTGGCTGACATCGGCCAGGCAGGTGGTCACACGCGTGCCGGCCGGCGCCTGGGCTAGGCACAGCGACCGAGTCTCGGCCATGGCGGTTGCGGAGACGTCGCACAGCGCCACGTGTACGCCCGCGGCGCTCAGTTGGCGGCACAGGGCACGGCCCATGCCGGTGCCCCCGCCTGTCACGACTGCGATCTGTCCGGATTGGATGTTCATGGTGTTCCTTTGTCCTTCGGCTCGAATCTCTTTGCTGGAGTTAGCGATTGAAGCCGCGACCCACGATGTCTGGTTGTCTCGTCGGAGACCAGACGCCGCAACCCCTACTGGCCGGCGGGTCCTTGCGCAGCAGCCCTCACCGCGCAGCGCAGCTTGGCCAAGGTCGTGAGCTGCCTGGTGGTCAGGAAAAAGGGCGTTTGAAAACACCATCCTCCGCAGGCCCTCCGCGTAGACCTAGCCGGTCTCGGGCGTTACCCGTCACAGCGCGCCGTCTTGCTCGCTGTGCAGCACGTTGAAGTCGCAGTACTCGGGCGTTGCCGCGAGTTCGACGTCCAGCGCCGTGCCGACTTCAGCCAAGCTCATTCAGTTGAAAGGAAACGGTCGCAGCGGCCAGACGGGGGCGGATCTATAGCCGCGCACCGAAGCACCCGCCCGGGTTCGGCTCGATCCAGCAGCCGGCCGGCGCGCAGGGTTCGTGCGGATCGCCATGGCCGCCGCGCACGCGCCCGTCCCGAACCCCCGCAGCAGTGACCCCCGCCTTGAGATGGGTGGTCGATGTTTTTCAGGTGGTTTTAAGGTGGCTCTGAAATGCTGCGGGAAAGGACTTCGACGCGTGTCGCAACCCGCTGCGCGCCAAGTGCGGGCCTTGAAGGGTGATCGCCGTGAAGATGTTGAAAACCCGGGCAGCTGCGGCCGCGCTGCTGGCGCTCTCCGGCCTGATCCTGTTGCAGCGGCGCCGCGCCGCCTGAGTAGGCGAGGTCCGCCAAGACACCCGCCCGCAAGGGCGCCAGCGGACGGCCGCGCACCGCGCCGGCAACTCAGTCAGTCCGTTTGCGGCGTCACTCGATGCGGATATTGTTTTCCTTGATCATGCGACTGAAGCTCTCGCGGAAGTACGGCAGCTTGGTACTGAATTCGCTGGCCGTCAGACCCGTGGGCACCAGCGCGCTTTCCTTCATGTAGTTGGTGATCTCCGGGCTGCGCACGATGGCCGCGATCTCCTGGCTCAGCCGGTCGACGATGGCCTGGGGCGTCTTTGCGGGAGCGAACATGCCGTACCAGCCGACGACCACCAGGTCGCTGACGCCCTCTTCCTTGAAAGTGGGCACGTCCGGTGCCAGCGGCAGCCGTTGGTCCCCGGTTACCGCCAGCAGACGCACTTTGCCGCTCTTGACGTGCGGCAGGATAGTGATAGGCGTGGCGATGTACCAGTCGATGCGTCCGCCCAGAAAGTCGTTGAGCAGCGGCGCCTCGCCCTTGTACGGAATATGGATCGAGTCGACCCCTGTGGCGCGCTTCATCGCTTCGCTAAATATGTGCTGCGAGCCACCGGCGCCTGACGTGGCATAGCTGGTCTTGCCGGGTCGCGCTTTCAGCCACGTCGCCAGTTCCTTCAGGTTCTTGGCCGGGTTCTCGACCAGCACCGCAAGCGCCAGGGGTGCCGAGGCGTACTGGGCGATCGGCACGAAGTCACGCGCCTCTTCGTAACGTGCCACGCCCAGCGCAGGCAACTGGATAAGTGTGGTGTTGGTCGAGTACAAGGTGTAGCCGTCGGCCGGCGCCTTGATGACGAATTCACTGGCCGTCACCGTGTTGCCGCCCGCGCGGTTGTCAATGATGAACTGCTGTCCGAGCCGCTGGGTCAGGCGCTCACTGATCTTTCGCGTGAGCACGTCGGAAGCGCCGCCGGGCGGGTACGGTACGACGATCTTGACCGATTTGTCTGGATACGCGGCGTCTGCCCAGGCCAGAGTGGGTGCAATCACGGCCAGTGAAATTCCGATCAACAGATTCTTCATGATGCTTTCTTGCGGTGGTTTGGACGTGGCCCACGGTTCGATTCGCGGACTTAAGGCCGGGTGATTCGGCTGTGAGTGGCCGGCAAAGCGGGGTGGTCACTCCTCAAGGCATTGTGCGATGCTTTCCATGAAAGCGTTTGTCGACAGGCCAGCCTGCATCAGGCGGACGCCTTCGGCAAATGCTTGGACCAAGTCCTGGAACGTCCATGCCCAGAACCGGCACCAGCTGATTCACAGCAAGTGGGTGACCTGGTGGTCACGGTCTCGCGGGCGTGTGGCCGGGCGTGTACCGTCGCGAATGCGCGCAGGCTGAAATCTGAGGCTTGCGACTCGACTTGACACGTCCACCTGCTGTTGGTGTAGGTCTGTGCGACGAAGCGCTCGCCACTGTCGACGAACATCGTCTGCGCGGCATCGGCCCACACCGCACTCACGCCGCCACTCGCTGATGCGGCACGAAGCGCACGCCACCCAGCCAGAAACCATCCCCTTCCGCCAGGCAACCCTGGTGCGTTGCGGCGCGGCGCACGCCGTCGGCATCACCGACATCGACATGCAAGGCCTCCAGCCGCTCGGCATCGCCACGCAGGAAGCGGGCCGCGCCCAGGTCGAATTTCAGCGCTGGCTGATCGCCGTCTTGGCCGACAGACACGTCGGCGATGCGGCCCCAATGCGCGGCGAGGTCGCGCGGGTCGGGTGCAGCCACGTCGATCCAGCGGATCCCGCTCACCCGCGCCAGATTCTGCTGATCCCGCCAGTGTGCGCCGGCCGGCCAGTAAGCGCCGTCCAGCCGCTCGTTGCCCACCGAGCGATCGAACTCCAGCATGGTTGCGCGACAGTCGCGAGGGTGCAACTGCACGCCGAAAAACTGGCCTGGGTAGTCCATCACATTGGCCACGCGCACGCCCAGTGAATCGGCAAGCGCACGCCGTCGTTCGGGATCTTGCGTGTCGAAGATGGCCATATAACCACCGCGTCCGCCGGAGCGTTGGATGAAGCGACCGGCCGCCGTGTCCGCTCGGGTGGGTGCCACCAACTCGACGAACTGGTGGCCGAACACGAACAATGCGTTCTCCAGTCCGTACTTGCCTACGTTCTCGTCGCGATGGCAGACTTCAATGCCAAAGATGGCGCGGATCGCAGCTTCAGCGGGCCGGAGTTCTGTAACGGCGAGGCAAATCTGACGCAATCGCAGGGTCATGTGAATCTCCTTGAGATGCCGGCGTTAACGGCCTGTGAATCGGGCCTGGCGCTTTTCAACAAAGGCGGACGCGGCCTCACGGTGGGCTTCAATGGTGGAACTGAGGATCTGGTGCATCGCTTCCTGGTCGAGCGGATCGGCAAGGCCCGCTGTCTCGGCGCTGGAGAGCTTCATTTCGGTACGGGCTTGACGTACTGCTCGGTCGTCTGGGCGACGTCGCGTACAGCGATCGCGGCATGATCGACTCTCTTGACACTGGCCATGATCTTCTCTCGTCGGACTGGGATCCGGACAGTTTATGTCGACGGGGGAGGGCTTGCTCAGTGGCTCCTGATCTCCAGCCACAGCAGCTACAAGCCGCTGGCCACCACGACCGCGGCGCCAGCCATCACAAGGCATTGCCCATGGACAGCAGCAGCGCCGGGTGGAAGGCGCCGGTCCAGGGCCGCATGATGAGCAGCACGCCTGCCAGCCCGGCCACGATGGCCAGCCAGCGCTTGGCGTCCAGCCGCTCGCCCAACCACCAAGCGCTGAGCAAGGCGATCAGCAGCGGCACCGAGAACTGGAGGCCCGTCTCGGCCAGTTGCAGATACTGCAGCGCCCAGAAGTTCAGCGCCGTGATCACGCCGAGCATGGCGCCCCGCAGCGCCTGCAGCCAGACCTTGTTGACGCGCAGCAGCTCGCGGCCGTACACCGGTGCCAACAGCGCAGAGGCGATCAGCGCGTGCGCCATGAATCGCATCCACACCACCT
>CALQBT020000138.1 GCA_943328885.2 Bordetella parapertussis
CCTTGATGCGGCTGGACCTGCGCGGGCGCGGTGGCCTGAGCATTCAGCAGAAATGGCAAGGCGGGCCGCTGAACTACCTGGGCCTGATGGTCGCCGGATTTCCCAACCTGTTCAACGTCGCAGGGCCCGGCAGCTCGTCAGCGTTCACCAACGTGCTGGTGTCGATCGAGCACCATGTGGACTGGATCGGTGACTGCATTGCGCACCTCCATGCAACAGGCCAGGCAACGATCGAGGCCAGCGAAGCAGCCGAGGCGGCCTGGGTCTCGCATGTCAACACGGTCGCTGCGCGCACGCTCTACCTGAGCTGCAATTCCTGGTACCTGGGCGCGAACATCCCTGGCAAGCCGCGGATGTTCATGCCGCTGGTGGGCTTTCCGGCCTACGCCGACCGCTGCGCCGAGGTCTCTGCCAAGGCTTACGAGGGTTTCGTGCTGGCGCCCGCGCCGGCCTGAACTCGGGCGGCGTGCGCGCCCGAGCCGGTCTTACTGGGTCTGCGCTGCGGTCTGCAACACGATGTCGATGGCAGGCACGTCTGCGTTTTGGCCGACCGTTCGCGTCGCCACCGGGTTCATCGCGTCGATCACAGCCTGACCGCTGACGAATTGGATCGTCTACGCGCAAGCAGCAAGCAGCAAGCAGGCCGAAGCCTGAAGGCCTATTTCACCCATCGCAGGCGCGGGCCGTCAGCCTGGCGTGCTGGCGGCGCGCGGCGCGGCGCGCATCGCCTTGCAGGGGTCTTGGCGCGCTTGGGCAGGTGTGACGATGACCTGGTCAAAGCCTTCAGGCCTGTCGTCACCGGGCTCGAGGAAACCGATCGCCCGGGTCTGTGCCCGCACCGTGGGCGTCAGCCAGCGCGGCACGCCTAGGTCTTTGCGCACATGGGCGTTGCCCGCCAGCAGCACCACGCCGCGCGCGGCATGGGTTTGCACCAGGCGCGCCATGAACTGGTCGCGGGCGACCTGGGCCAGCGCCATCCCGGCTGCCTGACTAGCGCTGACCATGCCGCAGTGGCTCGCCTCGATGGCTGCGGTGTGGCCGCTGGCGATGTCGGCCGGCACATCGGCATCAAAGCCCTGCGCCGCCAGCCCTTGCCGCATCACCGCGCGGGCCTGCTCGCGCGCGACGTTGGCCGCGATGATAGGCAGGCGGTATTGCAGCGCCAAGCGCAGGTAGGGACGGTAGAAATGCCAGTCCCAGCCCGATCGGTCGCCCAGTCCGACCAGCGCCTCGACGCTGGCGTGCGGGTCGACGCTGTGCTCAGCGCTGTGGCGCAGCAAGCGGTCGATGTCTTGCTGGCGCTCGCGGTCGAACTGCTCCATCAGCAGCGCCGGCCGCGCGCCGCGCGCCAGCAAGTCGCTCAGGGTCTGCGTCCTCAGCGCATGCTGGGCGGCGTTGTCATGCACTTCGCCCAGCAGCAGCAACTCGGCGACCCGTGGTGTTGCGCCAGGGCTGGTCGGGTCGGGTTGGATCGCGGTACAGCCGGCCAAGGCCAGCAGCGTGAGGGCCAGCAATCGGCGTTGTGGGCGGAGCATGCGGCGATTCCCGGGCGGCAGGTCATGATCCTGCCGATGCTACTGCCGGCGTGATGTCCGGCCTGCTCAGGGTTGGCGCATGCGGTGTGGGCGGTCGGCTGGCGCTGCGCTGGCGATTGGGCCCGGTTTGATACGCCTCATGGCCTGGCGCGCCGAACTGCCTACAGTGCCTGACTTTCGCGCCTGCTGCGGGGCGCGCTCAGGCTACAGCGAGGTGGGGGCATGAATCAACGCCATACGGGCGATGCGAACGATGCGCCGCTGCTTGCCGCGCCCGAGTTGGTGTGCCCGGCCGGTTCGCTGCGAGCGCTGCAGGCTGCGGTGGGGGCGGGCGCCGACGCGGTCTACCTGGGCTTGAAGGACGCCACCAACGCGCGCAATTTCGCAGGTCTGAATTTCGACGACGAGCAGGTTCGCGACGGTGTGGCTTACGCCCATGCCCGTGGCGCTCGGGTGTTGATGGCGCTGAACACCTTCGCCGACGCGCGTGACGGCGGGCCCTGGCGACGCGCGGTCGACCGGGCGGTCTTGCTCGGCGCCGACGCCTTGATCGTCGCCGACACGGCGGTGATGGGTTACTGCCGCGACCACCATCCGACGCTGCGCTTGCACCTGTCGGTGCAGGCCTCTGCCACCAGCCATGCCGCGATCGAGTTCTACCGCAGCCGCTACGGCATCCAGCGCGCAGTGCTGCCACGCGTGCTGACGCTGCAGCAAGTCGGCGAGGTGGTCCGCCACACAAAGGTCGATGTCGAGGTCTTCGGATTCGGCAGCTTGTGCGTGATGGTCGAGGGCCGCTGCACGCTGTCGTCCTACGTGACGGGCCAATCGCCGAACAATGCCGGTGTGTGCTCGCCGCCTTCGGCGGTGCGCTGGCAGGAGGGCCCCGACGGCCTGCAGTCGCGGCTCAACAGCGTGCTGATCGATGTCTACGCCACTGATGAGCCGCGCGGCTACCCCACGCTGTGCAAGGGTCGATTCGTGGTTGACGGCCAGCGCGGCTATGCGATCGAGGAGCCCACCAGCCTGAACACCTTGGCCATCCTGCCCGAGTTGCTGGCGCTGGGCGTCAAGGCGATCAAGATCGAAGGCCGGCAGCGCAGCGCAGCCTATGTCGAACAGGTCACGCGGGTCTGGCGCGCCGCGATAGACCAGGCTTGCGCGCCGGGCGGGCACTACAGCGTGCAAGCCGGTTGGAGCGCCGCACTGGCCCGCCATGCCGAAGGCCAGCAGCACACGCTGGGCGCCTACGACCGGCCCTGGCGCTGACCCTGGCGCTGAACCCACCGGAGCCTCGACGATGACAGCGACTTTGACCCTTGCCGATGGCGCTGCGCGCCTGGCTTTGACCGTGGGGCCGGTGCTCTACCACTGGTCGCGCGCGAACTTGATGCAGTTCTATGCCGAGGTCGCCGACAGCCCTGCCGACACCGTGGTGCTGGGCGAGGCGGTGTGTGCGCGGCGTCGCGAATTGCGCTTGGCCGACTGGCTGGCGCTGGGGCGCGAACTTGCGGCCAGCGGCAAGGAGGTGGTGCTGGTGTCGCAGACCTTGATCGAGAGCGAGGCCGACCTGCGCCTGCTCGAGCGCCAGGCCGAGCAGCCGTTCATGGTCGAGGCCGGCGACGCCTCGGCGCTGCAACTGCTGGCTGGGCGGGTGCCATTGGTGCTGGGGCCACACCTCAACATTTACAGCCGGGATGGCTTGCGCGAGCACGCCGACCTGGGTGCAAGCCGCTGGGTCGCGCCGCTGGAACTGCCGATCGAAGCGCTGGCCTTGATCAACCCGCCGTCCGACCCAGTTCGAACGCCCCAGGGCTTGGCGATGGTCAGCGAGGCCTGGGCTTTCGGCCGCATGCCGCTGGCTTTTTCGGCGCGCTGCTTCACCGCGCGTCACCACCAACTGACCCGAGACGACTGCGGGTTTCGCTGCCTGGACGACCCGGACGGCTTGCTGGTGTCGTCGACAGAAGGACAGCCTTTTCTGGTGCTCAACGGTACCCAGACTCAGTCGGCGACGGTGCAGAACCTGCTCGACGCCGGCCCGGCGCTGCGTGCGGCCGGCGTCACGCGCCTGCGCTTGTCGCCTTGTGCCCAGGGCTTCATGCAGGTGCTGGCCGATTTCGATGCGGTGATGAATGCCGGTGCGCAGGCCACCGGGTTGGCTGCAGCCTGGTCCGGCATGCCCGGACTTTTCAGCAACGGTTACGCATTTCGCCAGCCCGGCATGTCTTGGAGCACCGCATGACTTTCGTCAGCCCGACCGTTTTGCCGCCGGGTCTGCCGGCCTGGCTGGCGCCTGCCCATCGCCGCGTCTGCGGCTGGGTCGAGCGCTTGCCGGCCAGGCCGCCTTCGTTCTTGCTCGCCCAGTTGCTGGACCGCTGGCTGTGGCCGCGGCTGCCGGCCGATGCCCGGGCGGCGCTGGCTGGGCACTGCATTGAGTTACGCGTCAGTGACTTCGGACTGCGGCTGCGTCTGATGCTCACCGACAAGGGTTTCGTGCCCGCGCCCGAACGCGGTGACCCGGCGCTGCGCATCATCGCGCCCAGCAGCAGCTACCTGCGGCTGATGCGCGGCGAGGAAGACCCCGACCGGCTGTTTTTCGAGCGCGCGCTCGTGATGGAGGGCGATACCGAACTTGGCTTGGTGCTCAAGAACACGCTAGACGCCATCGGCCCGCTGTGGCCGGGATGGGCGCCATTCGGGCCGGTGCGCTGACGCTCTCTTTGAAATTTATTCCGGCGCGGGCAATACCGTGCCAGCGCAGTCGCCAAAGCCTATGCGCGCCGTGCCCGGGCGTTCGCAAGCGGCGCGCAGGATCACCTGGTCGCCGTCCGCGAGGAAGCGGCGTTGCTCGCCGTTGGGCAGGGTCAGTGCTTGCTTGCCACCGGCCGAGAGCTCTAGCAGCGATCCGCCCTGGCCCGGCTCGGGACCCGACTGGGTGCCTGTGCCCAGCAGGTCGCCAGGCTGTAGCTTGCAGCCGTTGCTCGCCTGGTGCGTCAGCAACTGGGCCAGGGTCCAGTAAGCGTCGCGGAAGTTGCTCTGCGACAAGCGCACCGCGGCCTGGCCTGCGGCGCGCATCGCGGCGGTCTGCAGCCAGACTTCGAGCGCGATGTCGATCGCGCCGGCCTCGCGGTTGGCGGGGCTGTCGAGGTGGCTCAGCGGCAGTGGGTCGCCCGCGGGCCGATGGAACGGCAGCCGGTACGGCGCCAGCGCTTCCATCGTCACGACCCAGGGCGACAGCGTGGTGCCGAAGCTCTTGGCCAGGAACGGGCCCAGCGGCTGGTACTCCCAGGCCTGCACATCGCGCGCCGACCAGTCATTGAGCAGCGTCATGCCGAACAAACGGTCTTCGGCCTCGGCGATGGCCACCGGCTCACCCAGCGAATTGCCGGGGCCGACCAGCGCGCCGAGTTCGAGCTCGTAGTCCAGTCGTTGGCAGGGGCCGTAGGTCGGCGACTCGGCGTTCGGCGGCAAGGTCTGACCCAGCGGTCGGCGCAGCGGCGTGCCGCTGACGACGATCGTCGAGGACCTGCCGTGGTAGCCGATCGGCACCCACTTGTAGTTGGGCAGCAGCGGGTTGTCGGGGCGAAACAGCTTGCCCACTGTGGTGGCGTGGTGGATGCCGGTGTAGAAATCGGTGTAGTCGCCTATGGCGCAGGGTAAGCCCATTTCGGCATCTGCTTGGGCCAGCAAACAACCCGTCAGCCTGGCTTGCTGCGGGCTGTGCTGGGTGAGCGCTGCTGACAGGGCTTGACGCAGCGCGACCCGGGTTGCTTTGGGCGTGGCCATCAGTGCACTGAGATCGCCCGCGGCCAGCGCCGCGATCGTCGCTGTGCGGGCCCAGTCTGCAGAGTTGCCAACCTGGGCTAGCGCATGGACTGCGGCCAAGTCGAGGATCTGGTCGCCGATTGCCACGCCGATGCGCCATGGCTGCGCGCTGCCGGCGCGCCGGAACCGGCCGTAAGGCAGGTTCTGGACGGGGAAGTCGGTGCCCGGCGCATGGGCCGATGCGACCCAGCTGCGCAGTGCAGGCTTGTGTGTAGCGTCGAGGTGCAGGCTCATCGCGGAGTGTCCAGGAAGTGGTCGGCCAGGCCTTGCCAACAGTCGGCGTAAGCCCCGTCCAACCTACCCGGCTGCATGGCCCAGGCGCTGGGGACGAATCGGTAGCGGCTCTCCAACATGAAGGCCAGCGTGTCGGTCAATTTGTGCGGCGCCAAGACGGCCTGGCTGGCCTTGTCGAAGGCCTCGGCGTCGGGGCCGTGCGGCACCATCGTGTTGTGCAGGCTGGCGCCGCCGGGTTTGAAGCCCTCGGGCTTGGCGTCATACTGGCCATGGACCAGGCCCATGAATTCGCTCATCAGGTTGCGGTGAAACCAGGGCGGCCTGAAGGTGTCCTCGGCCACCAGCCAGCGTGGCGGAAAGATCACGAAATCGCAGTTGGCGGTGCCTGGCGTGTCGCTGGGCGAGTTCAACACGGTGAAGATCGATGGGTCGGGGTGGTCGATGCTGATCGATCCGAGCGTCATGAAATGCGCGGTGTCGTACTTGACCGGCGTGAGGTTGCCGTGCCAGGCGACGACGTTGAACGGGGTGTTCGGCTGGCGGCATTGCCAGAGCTTGCCGCCGAAGCGCTTGACCATGTCCCATTCGCCCGGCGCATCGTCAAACCAAGCCACCGGCGCCAAGAAATCCCTGGCATGGGCCAGGCCGTTGCTGCCGATCGGCCCGAGTTCTGGCAAGCGGAACGCTGCACCGTAGTTCTCGGCGACATAGCCGCGCGAAGGGCCGTCGGGCAGCGCGATGGCAAACGCCAGGCCGCGCGGCAGCAGCGCGATCTCGCCCGGCGAGACCTCCAGGCGGCCGAGTTCGGTGCGGATTTGGAGCCGACCCTGCTGCGGCACCAGCAGCATCTCGGCGTCGGCATTGACCAGCGCACGCCGGTCCATCGAGGTGTTGGCGGCGTAGACCAGCACGCCCAGCCCGGTCTGGGATTCGACATCGCCGTTGGTCACGACGCTGGCCAGGCCATCGATGAAGTCGACCGCTGCGCTGCCTGGGATGGCCCCAGGCACGGGGAAGGGCGACCAGCGCAGCGGGTCGGGCGCAACCGCCACGCCGCTGGCAGCGCCGCTGGTCCACAGCGGCTGTTCGCAAGCCTTGTAGCGCCCGGTCACCACCGAGGGTTGGCGCCGGTAGAGCCAGCTGCGCCGGTTCTCAGCCCGCGGCGCGGTGAAGGCGCTGCCCGAGATCTGCTCTGCGTACAGGCCATGGGCGACGCGCTGCGGGCTGTTGCGGCCTTGCGGCAACGCGCCGGCAACAGCCTCGGTGGCGAACTGGTTGCCGAACCCGCTGAGGTAGTTCAAGGTCTGGTTCATGAGGGTGTCTCCGTTGAACCCGCTGCCAGGCCCTGACGCGCGGCGTCTAGCGCCTCGCGCAGCACGCGCAGGTCGCCGATGTGGTTGGCCAGCAGCAGGATCAGCCGCGCGTTGACGGCCCGGCTTTGGGCCTCGCTCAAGCCCTCGTGGGCTTTGATCAGCGATTCGTAGAAATCATCACCGGGGCTGTAGGCGTTGAGGTAGCGCGCCTGCGGATCACCAAA
>CALQBT020000139.1 GCA_943328885.2 Bordetella parapertussis
AGAGTGACGCGGTGCTCGATGGCATGGACAAGTGGAACAAGGGCACCCACGGCAGGAGTGGGCTGATCGACCGGGTTCGCGCCTCCAGCGTCGATGAGGCTGCCGCGCAGTCCCAGGTGATCGATTGGCTGAAGGCCTATGTGCCCAAGTCCAAGAGCCCGATGTGCGGCAATTCGATCTGCCAGGATCGTCGTTTTCTGGCCAAGGACATGGCCTTGTTGGAAGCTTTTTTCCACTACCGAAACCTCGATGTCAGCACGCTCAAAGAACTTGCCAGGCGCTGGAAACCGGCGGTGCTCGAGGGCTTCAAGAAAGCTCAGGCCCACACCGCGCTGGCCGATATCCATGAGTCGATCGACGAGTTGATCCACTACCGCCAGCATTTTCTGGCGCTCTGACCGCGTGCGCAGGCCGGCTCTCGAGCAGTCATCGCCGCGCCGCACTGCCACTGAAAAAGATGCCGATGGTTTCCGTCACAGCCGCATTTTCCAACCCCGCTGACCGCCGTGCCCAGCCGTCGATCAGCTGCGTGGTGCCGGCCTACAACGAGGCTGCCAACCTCGGCCCGCTGCTCGAAGCATTGACCGCTGTGCTGGCGGACCTGACGCCGCGCTGGGAGGTGATCTTCGTCGACGACGGCAGCACCGATGCGACGCCGCTGGCCGTGTTGCCCTGGCTGAAGCGGCCGGGTTTGCGTTACCTGCGCCTGTCGCGCAACTTCGGCAAGGAAGCAGCGCTGACCGCCGGCATCAACCACGCCGAAGGCGAGGTGGTGGTGTTGATCGACGCCGACCTGCAGCACCCGCCAGCGATGATCGGCGCGATGGTCCAGGCCTGGCGCGAGGGCGCCGACATGGTGTGCACCGCGCGCGCCTCGCGATCCGATGAATCCTGGCGCAAGCGCCTGGGTACCTGGCTTTTCTATCGCCTGGTCAACAGCGGGTCGGCGACGCCGATACCGGTCGACGCCGGCGACTTCAGGCTGATGGACCGTCAGGTGGTCGATGCGCTGAAGTTGCTGCCCGAGCGCAACCGTTTCATGAAAGGGCTTTACGCCTGGGTCGGTTTTCGTACCGAGGTGCTGGCTTACACGCCGGCACCGCGCCACGCGGGCCGCAGCAGTTTCTCGATGAGCCGCCTGTCGAGCCTGGCTTTCACCGGCGTGACGGCCTTCACCAACGCGCCGCTGCGGCTGTGGAGTGCGCTGGGCGGATTGGTCGCGCTGGCCTCGCTGGGCTTTGCCGGCTGGATCGTGGTCTCGGACTTCGTCTTTGGCAACGACGTGCCGGGTTGGGCCACACTGGCCACCGGGCTGGCGTTCTCGATCGGCGTGCAGCTGTTGTCGGTGGGCATCCTGGGCGAGTACATCGGCCGCATCTTCGACGAGGTCAAGCAGCGTCCCGTCTACATCATCGGCCAGACCCTGGGGCAGGGTGCGCTGGGTGAGCCGGGCGCGCGCGATGCCTGAGGCCGCGAGGCCGCTGCTGCTGTGCGCTGACGACTACGGGCTGAGCCCGGGCGTGGACACGGCGATCGCCGGCCTGGTGCGTGCGGGCCGGCTGGGGGCTTTTTCCTGCCTGAGCAATGGCCCGGCTTGGCCGAGTGACGCTGCGGCGCTTGCGGGCCTGCGAGCCCAGGCCCAAGCCGGGCTGCATTTCAACCTCACCGAAGGCCAGCCCTTGAGTCCTGCGCTGTTGCGGCTGTGGCCGAACCTGCCCAGCCTGCCGCGGCTGCTGCTCGCCGCGCATCTGGGCCGGCTGCCGCTGGCCGCACTGGCCGATGAACTGTCGGCGCAGGCCAAGGCCTTCGAGGACGGCAGCGGCTGCCGGCCCGACTTTGTCGATGGCCATCAGCATGTCCACCATTTGCCCGGCGTGCGGGGCCTGTTGCTCGACTGGCTGCAGCACCAGCCCTCGGCCATCCCGGTGCGCAGCACGGGGCGGCTGGCCGGGCCGGGCTTCGGTTTCAAGCGCTGGGTGATCGAGCACAGCGGCGGTCGCGCGCTGGCGCTGGCGCTGGCGCGCCGCGGCCAGCCGCACAACGCCTTGCTGTTGGGCGCCTACGACTTCCAGGCCAGCGATTACCGTTCGCTGATGCGGGCCTGGCTGGCCCAGGTGCCGCGGTCTGGCGCGCTGCTGTTCTGCCATCCAGGCCAGGCTTGCCCGGCCGCGGCGTCCGATCCGATCGCTGCGGCGCGCCAGCGCGAGCTGGCCTATCTGGCGGGGGCTGATTTTCCGCGCGACCTGGCGGATGCGGGCGTGGTGCTGGCGTCGGCCTGGAGCTGATGCGGCAAGCCGGCCTCAGCCGAACGCCCAGCGCCGGTTGATCGCGTAGGTCAGCACCAGCGCGACCAGCGTCGCGCCGACCTGGGCGACCAGGTAGTGCAGGCCGACCCGGGTGCCGGCGGCCACCACGGCGATGCTGGTGGCCCCACCCAGCAGCGCGGTGAGCTGAAACCGCCACCAAGCGGGCAGCCAGGCGCCGCTGTGACCGAAGGTCAGCCAGCGGTTGCCGACAAACCCCAGCTGCGCGCCCAAAGCCGCGCCAGCCCCTGCTGCCAGCGGCGCAGGCCACTGCCCGAGTTCGACCAGCAGCGCCAGCAGCGCGTAATGCGCCGCAGTGGCCACCGCCCCGACGGCGAGATAACGCAGCCATGGCGGCGCCCGCAGCGCGAGCGGCGTGCGCTTCATGCCTGGCTCAACCCGGACAGAGGCGCGGCTCGGCGCGCCAGAGCTGGGCGTTGCGGCCCCGCAGCACCAGGACCGCGCCCGGAACCGCTGCCGACGCAGGCTTGTCGCCCAAGCCCTCGACCAGCCAGACCCTGTGGCCCCGGCACACCAGCGCTGGTAAGCGGTCGATCGGGTAGAGAACGGCCGCGACCCGCGCCGCATCGAAGCGCGCGCTGTCTGCCAACTCTTTGCGCCAGCTGTCGCGCCGCCGCACGTCGGGGTCGTCCCAGCGGCTCGCGACCATCGGCACCTGGGTCAACCGGGCTTCGAACACGACATCGTTGAAGCTGTTGTCGACCAGCACCACCAAGTCGGTTGGCGTGACGAGGCTGCGCAACTCACGCCCCACGTCGCGGCCAGACTTGGGTGCGACCCAGGCCAGTGCGACGATCCAGCCCAGGCTGAACAGCGCTGCACCGACGACCATCGGACGCAGCCATCGGCTGGTCTGGCCATTGCTGTCGATCATCGGCAGCGCCAGCAGTGCGCAGAACGGCGCGAGCGCCGGCATGATGTAGCCCACCAGCTTGGATGCTGGCATCGAGAAGAACAGCAGCACCACCAGCACCCACCAGGCCATCAGCCCGGTCCAGCGGCGATCCCCGGCGAGCCCCGCAGACCTGGCGCGGCCGATCGTCGCCAGCAGCCACGGGCTCCAGGGCAGCGTCAGCAGCGGCAGCACGCCCCAGAGAAACCAGATCGGCTGCAGGTTGTTGAAGCTGGTCGCGGCGTAGCGGCGGAAGTGCTGCTCGACGATGAAGTAGTCGAAGAAGTCCGGGTAGCGCTGCTGCATCAGCAGCATCCAGGGCAGCGCGACCGCGGCGAACACCCCCAGCCCGAGCGGGTGCAGCAGCCGCAGCATGTCACGCCAGCGGCCTTGCGCGAGCAGCCAAGGCCCGATGATCAAGGCCGGCAACACCACGCCGATCAAGCCCTTGGACAGCACCGCCAAGCCGCAAAAAGCCCAGCCGGCCACCAGCCACTGCAGCGTCGGGTGGTTCAAAGGCCACCAGCGCAGCGTCGGCAGCTGGCCCGACCAGCGCGCATGCGGCGTTGGCGTGCTCTGCTCCAGTGCACGGGCCAGGCACAGCACGGCCGCGGTCAGCGTGCCTGCCACCAGCATGTCGTGGTTGGCGTACTGGCCACCGATGAAATAGAACGGGCTGGTGGCGAGCACCAGCAACGCGATGCCTGCGACCCTGGCGCCCTCGCGCCGGCGCAGGGACAGCCACAACGCCGACCCCATCAACCAGGCCCCAAGCGCGGGGCCGAGCCGAACGCTGAACGGTGAGACGCCGAACACCGACATCCCGAGCATGTTGACCCAGTAGGTCAGCGGCGGCTTGTGGAAAAAGGGCACGCCATTGAGCAGCGGCACCAGGCCGTCGCCGCCCCACATCTCGCGCGCCACCTCACCGTAGCGGCCTTCGTCGGGCAGCAGCAGCGGCCGGATGCCTGCGCTGAACAGCAGCCACAAGGCCAGCAGGCCCAGCACCAGCGTGGCCGAGTCGGCCCAGGCCGGCCAGGCTGACCTGGCGGCCGGTGCCGAGTCTGGTGGCTTCGACCCGGTGGCCGGGGAGGGGCCAGCTGAGCTCATCTGGCGCCGGGTCAGGCCGCGATCAGACCGCCAGCAGGTCGACCTCGAACACCAGCGTGGCGTTGGGCGGGATCACGCCGCCTGCGCCGCGCGCGCCGTAGCCGAGGTCGGCCGGGATCAGCAGCACACGCGTGCCGCCGACCTTCATGCCCTGCACGCCTTCGTCCCAGCCGCCGATGACCTGGCCGGCGCCGAGGTGAAAGCGGAACGGGTCGCCGCGGTCCTTGCTCGAATCGAACTTGGTGCCTCGTCCATTGGCAGCGGTCGGTGCATGCAGCCAGCCGGTGTAATGCACGGCGACTTGTTGGCCGGCAGCGGCTTGGGCGCCGGTGCCAGGGGTGGTGTCTTCGTACTGCAGGCCTGAGGCGGTGGTAATCATTTGGAAGGTCCGGTTCAACAGAGTTTCGACAGGGCTCGCATCATGCCATTGTGCTGGCAGGTCCGGCGCCCAGCCACCGGTCGGCCCAGGCCTTTGTCGCCCCAGCCAGCCAGTCGGCTGTCGTGGCGGCCTCGACCTTCGGCAGATGAAGCACCCGCGCTGCAGCACTCAGTGCGGCCAGCGGATCCCGGGTGTCGAGCGCCTGAGCCTGGTTCTGTTTGCTCAGCTTGTGGCCATCGGCACCCAGCACCAGTGGCGTGTGCAGGTAGCGCGGCTCGGGCAGTCCCAGCAGGCGCTGCAGATGGATCTGGCGCGCGGTGTTGTCGGTCAGGTCCTCGCCGCGGACCACGTCGGTGATCCTCTGCTCGCCGTCGTCGACGACCACCGCGAGTTGGTAGGCCCACAGATTGTCGGCACGCTGCAACACGAAATCACCGACCTCGGTGGCCAGGTTCTGTCGCTGTGGGCCCAAGCGACGGTCGCACCAATCGACGATCACCGCAGCGCCTTCACGCTCGGTGCGAAGACGCATTGCGCGAGGTGTTTTGCCGTTCAATCCGTCGCGGCAGCTGCCCGGGTAGATCAGATCGCCAAAGCGCTGCCGTGTCGAGGGCTGCACCAGGGCGACGTCGCGCCGGCTGCAGCCGCAGGGATAGGCCCAGCCGTCCAGGCGAAGCCCTGCCATCGCATCGGCGTAAGCCCCATCGCGCCCGGACTGCCACAGGGGCGGTGCGTCTGGCTGCAGTCCGCAGTCCGCCAATTGCGACAGGATCTGCTCGGCAGCGCCCGGGACGCAGCGCGGCCGGTCCACGTCCTCGACCCGCACCAGCCAGCGGCCGGCGTGCGCGCGTGCGTCAAGCCAGCTCGCCAGCGCCGCGACCAGGCTGCCGGCGTGCAGCGGGCCGGTCGGCGAGGGAGCGAACCTGCCGACATAGACCGGCCGCGTCACGCCCATGTCAGCGCCTGCGGCGCTCGGCCGAGTTCGCGGGCGGGCGCGGAGCAGCTGTCGCTGCGCGCGCTGATGTCCATCAGCGGCAGCGCATCGGGGGTCAGGGCGTTGCGGCGGGCCGCGCTCATGGCTGGCAAGTGCTCAAGCTTTGATCTTATTGGAAGGCTGACTTTGAGCCGGGCGGGTGCATCGACCCGGCCCGCATGCGACCATCGCCGCTTCGAACAGGAGGCCTCAGAATGATCACCTTGCGCCGCAGCGCCGACCGCGGATATGCCGACCACGGTTGGCTCAAGAGCTTTCACAGTTTTTCGTTTGCCGATTACCACGACCCGTCCCACATGGGCTACGGCAACCTGCGGGTGATCAACGAGGACCGGATCGCGCCCGGCACCGGTTTCGGCACGCACGGCCACCGCGACATGGAGATCGTCAGCTATGTGCTCGACGGCGCGCTGGCGCACCAAGACAGCATGGGCCAGGTCACTGCGATCCTGCCCGGCGAGGTTCAGCGCATGAGCGCGGGAACAGGGGTTCGGCACAGCGAGTTCAACCATGCCCAGGACAGCAACACCCACTTTTTGCAGATCTGGTTGCTGCCAAGCGCCGCGGGCATCGCGCCGAGCTACGAGCAAAAAGCTTTCGCCGATGCCGACAAGCGCGGCCGACTGCGTCTGGTGGCTGCGCCCGATGGCCGCGAAGAGTCGGTCACGCTGCACGCCGATGCGTCGATTCGCGTGGGGCTGTTCGACGGCGCCGAGGCGGCCGAACTGGCGCTGGCGCCAGGCCGACGCACCTGGGTGCATCTGGCGCGCGGCGCACTGACGGTCAACGGCCATCGGCTGATCGCCGGCGATGCGCTGGGTCTGGTCGACGAGACCTTGCTGCGGCTGAGCGACGGTGACACGGCCGAGGTGCTGGTGTTCGATCTGGCACGCTGAGCCTGCGGTTGGCGCCATAGCCCGCGCTGCTGGTGGCAGTTTGTTGCACCTGCAATCATTGACCTTACAATCATGCAATGAGTGCCACAGCCACCACCCAGGCCATCGCCCGGGGCTGCACCAACTTCAAGCTGCGACAGGTGTCGCGCCGGGTGTCGCAGCGCTATGACCAAGAACTGGCCAAAGCCGGGATCAAGACGACCCAGTACTCGTTGCTGACGCATCTGGTCAAGCTCGGGCCTATCCGTCCGGGTGACCTGGCGCAGGCGATGACGATGGATGCGTCGACCCTGACGCGCAACGTCAAACCGCTGGTGGCGGCCGGCTGGGTCGAACTCGGCGCCGGGGCCGACGGCCGCAGCCGCCTGGTCGGCCTGACCGCTGCTGGGCGAGACAAATGCACCGAGTCGCATCGCCATTGGCGTGTGGCCCAGGCCTCGCTGAACCAACTGCTGGGCGCCGATCGCGTTCAGGCTTTGCATGTGTTGATCGACGA
>CALQBT020000140.1 GCA_943328885.2 Bordetella parapertussis
ATGGATCTGGGCTTTGACGACCCAGACCGATCCGCCGAGCTTTTGCGCGGCTTCGACCGCCTCTTGCACCGTGAACGCGGCGATACCTCGCGGCACCGGCACGCCGAACTGGCGCAGGATGTCTTTGGCCTGGTATTCGTGGATCTTCATCGTGGACTCGCGGCAGGGTGATGCCCGGTAGTCACCGAGCAGAGCGTCAGCTGATGGCTGGTCCGGGCCCGAGACGGGCCAGATCAAACATCAAAGCTGTGCAAACCCTGCAATTTATCATGCTGCGCTGCGTCATGACCCGTGAGCGACTAGGCCGGCATGGGCGCGCGCTGATGAAGTTAGGAAGTCTCGCCATTGCCTTCATCGCTGGAACCTGCACTGCCAAGCACGATTCGGCGCACCACGTCCATCGAAAAACCTCGTCCGGCCAAGAAGCGCATCTGCCTGACTCGGGCGACCGCGTCGACCGCGGGTTGATCGTATTTCTTGCGCCAGACCTCGCGGGCACGCTGCATTTCGGTTCGTTGCAAGGCCTGCTGGGCTTGTGCATCGAGCCGAATGCCATGCTGCTGCAGCTCCTGTCGGATCCGCAGATTGCCAAAGCGCGCCTGACGGGCATGCACCCGCGATTCGGTGAAGCGCTCTTGCGACAGGTAGCCGCGCGCTTCAAGCCACTGCAGCAGGGCTTCGACCTGCGCAGCAGGATCGATGGGCGCCGCCTGGGCTGGGTCCGGCATGGCACCGGGCGCCAGCCCAACGCCGGCCGCCCGGTCCGGGCGCGACAACAGTCGCAGCAGCTTGTCGCGCAACTCGACGCGGCTGTGCTCGCGCTGGGCCAGCCATTGCAGCGCGCGCACCTTGATCGACGCCGGGCGAGGTGACATGGCGTTAGATCAGGCGCCAGTCTGCTGGCGTGGATCCACCGCCGACCGGCTCACTCGGTGGTTTCCTTGGCCAGGCCAGCCGCTTGCAGAGGAACGCCCAACGCCTCACGGACCCGGTTTTCGATTTCGAGCGCAATGTCGGGGTTCTCGCGCAGGAACTCGCGCGCGTTGTCCTTGCCCTGGCCGATCTTCTCGCCTTTGTAGGCATACCAGGAACCCGATTTTTCGACGATCTTGGCTTCGACGCCGAGGTCGATGACCTCGCCCTCGCGGCTGATGCCCTCGCCGTAGAGGATGTCGAACTCGGCGGTCTTGAACGGCGGCGCGACCTTGTTCTTGACGACCTTGACCTTGGTCTCGCTGCCGATGACCTCTTCGCCGCGCTTGATGCTGCCGGTGCGTCGGATGTCCAAACGCACCGAAGAGTAGAACTTGAGCGCATTGCCGCCCGTGGTGGTCTCGGGGCTGCCGAACATCACGCCGATCTTCATGCGGATCTGGTTGATGAAGATGACCATCGTGTTGGTCTTCTTGACCGTGCCGGTGAGCTTGCGCAGCGCCTGGCTCATCAGCCTGGCCTGCAGGCCGGGCAGCGAATCGCCCATCTCGCCTTCGAGCTCGGCCTTGGGCGTGAGCGCGGCGACCGAGTCGATCACGACCAGATCGACCGAACCCGAACGCACCAGCGCGTCGACGATCTCGAGCGCCTGTTCGCCGGTGTCGGGCTGGCTGATCAACATCTCTTGCAGGTTGACGCCGAGCTTTTGCGCGTACTGCGCATCCAGCGCATGTTCGGCGTCGATGAAAGCGCAGGTGCCGCCCAGTTTTTGCATCTGCGCCACGACCTGAAGGGTCAAAGTGGTCTTGCCCGAGGACTCGGGACCGTAGATCTCGACCACCCGGCCGCGCGGCAGGCCGCCAACGCCCAGGGCGATGTCCAGGCCCAACGAGCCGGTGGAGACGACTTCTATCGCCTCCACCACCTCACCAGCGCCCAAGCGCATGATCGAGCCCTTGCCGAATTGTTTTTCGATCTGAGCGAGTGCCGCGGCCAGGGCTTTGGCTTTTTCAGTGTTCAATGCTTTCACGGGTGCGTCCATCGCGGCTCTCCTGGTTGGGGAGCGCCGATTGTGTTGGAAAACTGTGGTTTTGTACAGTCTTTTTTGACAAACTTCTCAGGGCAATCACTCACTGGCACTCGTAGCGATCGCCCCCTGATAGGGGCCATGATCTGACTAAAATCAATTCTTGCGGAAGCCCTGCTGGAGGGCGTCGGTGAGCGGAGACCTCGATGCGGATTCTGATCGCTGAAGACGACCAAGTGCTTGCCGACGCATTGTTGCGTGCTTTGCGCGCCGCCGGCTACGCCGTGGATCAGGTGGGCAGCGGCAACGAGGCCGATGCTGCCCTCGCCACCCACGAATTCGACCTGGTGATCCTGGACCTGGGTTTGCCCAAGATGCACGGTTTTGACGTGTTGCGCAAACTCCGCGACCGCGGCTCGTCGATGCCGGTGTTGATCCTGACCGCCGCCGACAGCGTCGAGCAGCGTGTCAAGGGCCTGGATCTGGGCGCTGACGACTACATGGCCAAGCCCTTCTCGCTGCAAGAGCTCGAAGCCCGAGTGCGCGCGTTGATCCGGCGCGGCCTGGGCAGCGCCAGCAGCGTGATCAAGCATGGTCCGCTGACCTTCGATGCCACGGGCCGAGTGGCCTACATCGCCGACCAGATGATCGAGCTGTCGGCGCGCGAGTTGGGCCTGCTCGAGGTCTTGCTGCAGCGCGCCGGGCGGCTGGTCAGCAAAGACCAGTTGGTCGAGCGACTTTGCGAGTGGGGTGAGGAGGTCAGCAACAACGCGATCGAGGTCTACATCCACCGCTTGCGCAAGAAGATCGAGCAAGGGCCGATTCGCATCGCCACCGTACGCGGTCTGGGTTACTGCCTCGAGAAAATCGCCGCCTAATCCTGGGGCAGACCCGCGCTAGGCCCTATGCTCGGGCCCGCCATGCCCTCGCCCACCGAGCCCGACCCGCGATTGAAAGAGCAGCGTTCGCTGTTCGGCGAGATCCTCGACTGGATGCTAGCGCCGCTGCTGCTGCTGTGGCCGATGAGCGTGGCGCTGACCTGGCTGGTGGCGCAAAATGTCGCTGGCCGGCCCTTCGACCGCGATCTGGCCGAGCTGGCGCGCACGGTGGCGCGCCAGGTGGTGGTCACGCCCGGGATCGGAGACCAACCCAGCACGACCCGGCTGCGCCTGCCCGAGGTGGTGGCCGAAGTGCTGCGCACCGACGATGCAGAAAAAGTGTATTTCCAGCTGCTGGGTGCTCGGGGCGAATTCGTTGCTGGCGAGCGCGAGCTGCCAGTGCCCGACGAGCCGGCCGGTCCAGCGCAAGCGCTCAAGTACCGGGACGATACGGTTCACGCCGACGCCGTGCGGATCGCTTACCTGTGGCTGCCTGCCACCGGCATGCCGGGCGAGACGCCGCCGCTGGTGCAGGTGGCCGAAACGCTGGACAAGCGCTCGCGGCTGGCCACCGAGATTATCAAAGGCGTGATCGTGCCGCAGTTCGTGGTGCTGCCGTTGGCGGTGCTGTTGGTGTGGTTTGCGCTGGCGCGCGGCATCAAGCCGCTCAACGAACTGCAGCAGCGCATACGCCGGCGCGAGGCCAACGACCTCAGCCCGCTGGCTGAGCGCGATGTGCCCGAAGAAGTGGCGCCGTTGGTCGGCGCCATCAACGACTTGCTGGGCCGGCTAGACCAGTCGATCGGCGCACAGAAGCACTTCCTGGCCGACGCTGCGCACCAGCTCAAGACACCTCTGGCGGGGCTGCGCATGCAAGCCGAACTCGCGCAACGCGAGATCGATGCCGGCGAGCACGACCCGCAAGCGCTCAAGCGCTCGCTGCAGCACATCGCCCATGCCAGCGAGCGCGCCGCGCACATGGTCAACCAGCTGCTGGCGATGGCCAGGGCCGAAGCCAAGATCCTGGCCCGCCCGCCCGAGCCGGTGGACCTGGCCGAGCTGGCGCGCGAGACCGTGCGCGACTTCGTGCCCAAGGCCATGGACAAACGCATCGACCTGGGCTACGAAGGGCCTGATCCGCTGCCTGGCCCGACAAGCCAGCCCCGCATGCTGGGCCAGCCCACGCTGGTTCGCGAGTTGGTGCGCAACCTGGTCGACAACGCGTTGCAATACACCCCGGCTGGCGGCACAGTGACCGCGCGGGTGATGGGTGACCCATTCGGTCAAGTGGTGGTGCTGCAGGTCGAAGACACGGGCCCGGGAATCCCCGAGGCCGAGCGAGCGCTGGTGCTACAGCCTTTCTACCGTGCGCTGGGCACCCAGGTCGATGGCAGCGGTCTAGGGCTCGCGATCGTCAACGAGATCGTGCAGCAACACGGCGCCGAACTGACGATCACCGATGCCCGGCTGCGCGGCAGCGCGGCTGCACAAGGCCTGGGCCCAGGCACGCTGTTCACGGTGCGCTTTGTGCTCAGCCCGTGAGCCGTGCAGCCTTCAGGCCCTTGCCAGCACCCTAGCGCTGCATCAAGCCCCGGCTGCGTGCGATGGCCATCAAAATGCCCACGGCCAGGCCCAGCGTGACCATCGCGGTGCCGCCATAGCTGATGAACGGCAAGGGGATGCCGACGACCGGCAAGATGCCGCTGACCATGCCCATGTTGACGAACGCGTAGGTGAAAAACCCCAGGCTCAAGGTCGCGGCCAACAGGCGGGCAAACAGCGTGGGCGCCATCGCGGCGATCCACAAGCCGCGAAGGATCAGGAAAGTGAATCCGATCAGCAGACCGGCGGCGGCGAGCAGGCCGAACTCCTCGGCAAAAGCCGCAAAGATGAAGTCGGTGGTCCGTTCGGGAATGAACTCCAGGTGGGTCTGGGTGCCGCTCATGAAGCCCTTGCCCGTGACGCCTCCCGAGCCAATGGCGATCATGCCCTGGATGATGTGAAAACCCTTGCCCAGTGGATCGGTGCTGGGGTCGAGCAGCGTGCAGACGCGTTGCTTCTGGTAGTCGCGCAGGCCGTGCCACTGCACCTCGGGCTGGCACAGCGCATCGCCGCTGATCACCAGCGCGGTGATCGCCAGCGTGGCGATCAGCACCACCGGGGCGATCAAGCGCCACGACAAGCCGGCGAAGAAGATCACATACAAGCCGCTCGACAGCACCAGCAGCGCGGTGCCCAGATCCGGCTGCTTGGCCACCAGGCCCACAGGGACGATCAGCAGCAAGGCCGCGACGAAGAAATCGAACAGTCGCAGCTGACCTTCGCGTTTCTGGAACCACCAAGCCAGCATCAAGGGCATGGCCAGCTTGAGCAGCTCGCTGGGCTGGATCACCAGCCCGAGGTTGAGCCAGCGGGTGGCGCCTTTCTTGGTGACCCCGAACAGCGCTGTGGCCACCAACAGTGCCAGACCCAGCGCATAGAGCGGCACGGCCAGCGCCAGCAGCCGTTGCGGCGGCACCTGCGCGACCAGGAACATCAAGACCGCGGCCACCAGCATGTTGCGGCCGTGGTCTACAAAGCGGTTGCCGTGGTCGTAGCCGACCGAGTACATCGTCACGAGCCCGAGGGCAGCCAAGGCCAGCACCGTGATCAACAATGGCAGGTCGAAGCCCGCGAGAACAAGCCGCTGCCACCGCGACCAACGCACGAACAGGGGTCTCACAGCGGCTTCCTGGCCTGCGCAGCGCCGCTGGCGACACGCCCAGGCAAGGCTGGCGCCAGGCTGGCGCCGGGCCGCGTTGTCGCGCCGGCCTGCGCGCTGGGCGCCAACATGGGCAGGCCGATGTCGGTCAGGCTCAACGCGGCGGCGTGGCGTGGCGTGCCGATCGGCGCCACGCTGCGGCCTTCGCGGGTCGCGGCCATGTCTTCCGGGCTCGGCCATTTACCGGACAGCAGGTAATCGAAGACGCGCCGCGCTATAGGTGCAGCCGCTGCCGCGCCAAAGCCCGCGTTCTCGACGATCACGGCCAGTGCGATCGTCGGCGCTTCGAGCGGCGCAAACGCGGTGTAGAGCGAGTGGTCACGCTGGTACTCCGACAACTTCGCTGCGTTGTATTTTTCGTTGGCGCGGATTCCCACGGCCTGTGCTGTGCCTGTCTTGCCACCGGTCTTGTAGCCTGCCCCGGCGAACACCCGCGTCGAAGTGCCCTCCTGGGTGACCCCGTACAGTGCGCTGTTGATCAAGGCCACATGGTCTGGCTTGAAGGCCAGCGGGCTCAGCGGCTGGCCGACCACGTTGGTGGCCGCGTGACTGACGACGTCGCGCACTTCGCGCACCAGTCGCGGCTCGAAACGCTGGCCCCCCGAGACCAGGGTGGACATCGCACTTGCCAGCTGCAGCATCGTGAAGCTGTTGTAGCCCTGACCTATGCCCAGTGAGATGGTCTCGCCGGCATACCACTTCTGCTGTTCGGGCTTCTTGTAAGCGCGCTTCTTCCAATCGGTCGATGGCAACAGGCCCGGGACCTCGCCGTCGAGGTCGATGCCGGTCTTGCGGCCCAGCCCCATCGGCTCGAGTTGCTCGTGCATCAAGTCCACGCCCAGATCATTGGCCAGCGAGTAGAAATAGACGTTGCTCGATTGCACGATCGCACGCCGCATGTCCACCGGGCCCAGTCCGACGTCGCCATGGCTGCGGAATTCGTGGCCGCCAAAGACGTAGCTGCCAGCGTCCTGGATGATGGCACCGGGGCTGCGCTTGCCAGTGCTCAGCGCGGCCATCGCCAGAAAGGGCTTGAAGGTGCTGCCCGGGGGATAGGTACCGCGCAACGCCCGGTTGAGCAACGGCTTGTCCAGACTTTCGTTGAGACCGCGCCAGCTCTCAAGGTCAATGCCGTCGACAAACAAGTTGGGGTCGAAAGCCGGTTTGCTGACGAAGGCCAGCACCTCGCCCGAGCGCGGGTCTATCGCCACCAGCGCGCCGCGCCGGTCGCCAAACATCTGCTCGACCAGCGCCTGCAATTTGATGTCTATCGACAGCACCAGGGTATTGCCGGGCGTCGCGGTGTGGCTTTTCAAGCGCCGTACGGCTCGGCCGCCGGCCGAGGTCTCCATCTCCTCGAAACCGGTGACGCCATGCAGCGTCTGCTCGTAGCGCTGTTCCAGTCCCAGCTTGCCGATCACATCGGTGCCTCG
>CALQBT020000141.1 GCA_943328885.2 Bordetella parapertussis
CCGCAATCAACCATGAGCCGGCAGACTTGGGTGAGTTGCGAGTGGAAATCGAAAAACAGCGCGGCCTCCTCGAACGTGAGCCGGAGGACGGCGCCGATGCTTTTGCCCTTCCAGGTACGGTCGTCGAGTTCGGGGCCATAACGCGAGCCGCCGCAGTCGTCGCAGGGAAGATAGGTGTTCGGCATGAACGCCATCTCGAACTTGATGCGTCCGGCCCCTTCGCACGCCGGGCAGCGGCCGCCGGCGGTGTTGAAGGAAAAACGGCCGGCGGACCAGCCACGGATTTTGGATCCGGGGAGGGAGGCAAAAAACTGGCGGATCAGATCGAAAATACCGAGATAAGTCGCGGGCGTGGAACGCGGAGTTTTGCCGATGGGTGCCTGGTCCACCTCGATGACGGAACGAAAGGCGTGGGCGTTCAGGAGCGCGGCGAAGGGTTCCGGAGCGGAGCGGGGACGCCCGCCCCGGCGAGCGCCCAGTGCGGGCGCCGCCTCCCCGTGGGCAGCGATGGTTTCACTGGCGAAACCGGTGGCACGGGCGAAGTCGCGACCGGTGAGGTTTTTCCTTTTGGTTTTGATTGCGTGGGCCACCGCCGGATGGAGCACATCGCGGAAGAGGGTGGATTTGCCCGCACCGCTGGGACCGGCGACCATGATGAGACGGCCGAGCGGCAGACGGAGGTTAAGACCCTTCAGGTTGCGGAAACGGACGGCCTGCAATTCGAGCCAGGAAGATTTTTCCGACGCCGGAAAGTGGGCATCAGGGACATCCCGGTATTCGCCTCGCAGCGGGTGCGTGATCCCCTTGGCGAGGAAGAGGCCGGTGAGGGACCGGGCGCTGCGGCGGATTTCGGCCGGCGTGCCTTGGGCGAGGAGTTCGCCACCGTGTATGCCGGCGGCGGGACCGAGATCAATGATGTGGTCGGCCTGGGCCATGAGCTCGTCATCGTGCTCGACCACGAGGAGCGTGTTGCCCTTGGCGCGGAGTTCCTGGAGGGTCGCAATGAGGCGGTCATTGTCGCGCGCATGCAGGCCGATGCTGGGCTCGTCGAGGACGTAGAGCACGCCGGAGAGATTCGAGCCGAGCTGCGCGGCGAGCCGGATGCGCTGGGCCTCGCCGCCCGACAGCGTGGGCGCGGCGCGGTCCAGCGTCAGGTAGCCCAGACCGACTTCCTCCAGAAATTCGAGCCGACTGCGGATCTCGCTGACCACGTCGCGGGCGATCGCCGCGTCGCGGCCTTGCAGCGCCAGCCCGCCGGCCCAGGCCCTGGCCTGGCCCACCGCCCACTGCGCCACCGAGGTGATGGTGTGCTCGTCGAAGCGGATGTTGCGAGCGATCGGGTTGAGCCGGCTGCCCTGGCAATCGGGGCAGGGTTCGCCGCTGACGCCTTCGACCTCGGCCTCCTCGGACGGAAAGCTCTGCTCGCGGCCTTTCTGGTCGTCGTCGCGGACACTGTCGTCGTAGGCTTTGCGCTGCTCGCGCGTCAGCGTCAGACCGGTCCCGACACAGCTGGTGCACCAGCCGTGCTTGCTGTTGTAGCTGAACATGCGCGGGTCGAGCTCGGGGTAGCTGGTGCCGCATTGCGGGCAGGCGCGCTTGGTCGAGAACACCTTGAGCGCGCCAATGCCGGCGGTGGAGTCCACCGCGGCCATCGCCTCGGCCAGGCCGTCGAGCGGCGTGAGCAGGTGCAGCACGCCCTTGCCCAGGTCGAGGGCCTTGGCCAGCAGATCGCGCAGCTCGGCTTCCCTGGCCGGGCTGATCACCAGGTCGCCGACGGGCAGCTCGAGCGTGTGCTCCTTGAAGCGGTCCAGCCGCGGCCAGGGGTCGACCTTGACGAACTCGCCGTCCACCCGCAGGTGGGTGTTGCCCCGCGCCTTGGCCCATTTCGCCAGGTCGGTGTACAGGCCCTTGCGGTTGACCACCAGCGGTGCGAGCAGGCCCACATGCTGGCCTCGATGGTCACGCAGCAGTTGTGCGGCGATGCTCTCGACGCTCTGCGGCTTGACCTCGGCGCCATCTTTCGTGCAGCGCTGGGTGCCGAGCTTGACCCACAACAGGCGCAGGAAATGCCAGACCTCGGTGGTCGTGGCGACCGTGCTCTTGCGCCCGCCGCGGCTCAGCCGCTGCTCGATCGCCACCGTCGGCGGGATGCCGTAGACCGCATCGACCTCGGGCCGACCTGCGGGCTGGACGATGCTGCGGGCGTAGGCGTTGAGCGATTCGAGGTAGCGGCGCTGGCCCTCGTTGAACAAGATGTCGAAGGCCAGCGTGCTCTTGCCAGACCCCGACACGCCGGTGACGACGGTGAACTTGCCGCGCGGAATGTCCACACTCAGGCTCTTGAGGTTGTTCTCGCGGGCGTTGACGATGCGGATGGCATCGCCCGCGGCCAGCCTGGCGGCCGCTCTTTCGGCATCACGCCTGGCCTTGGCGATGAGTTGCAGCGGCCGGCCTTCTTCGGCCGACAGACCCATGCCCAAGGACAGCTCGTAATCGCGCAAAGCCTTGCCGGTGTGCGAGCTGGGATGGGCCTTGACGTCCTCGGGCGTGCCGTAGCACACCAGTTCGCCGCCGGCCTCACCACCTTCGGGGCCGAGGTCGATGATCCAGTCGGCGCTGCGGATCACGTCGAGGTTGTGCTCGATCACGATCAGCGAGTGGCCCGCCTCGAGCAGCTTGCGCAAGCTGCGCATCAGCTTGGCGATGTCGTCGAAATGCAGGCCGGTGGTCGGCTCGTCGAACAGGAACAAGGTGCCGCGCCGGGCCGCCGGCTGGCGTGGCCCTTGCGCCGCGTCGGCCAGGAAACCCGCCAGCTTCAAACGCTGGGCCTCGCCACCCGACAACGTGGGCACCGGCTGGCCGAGCCGTACATAGTCCAGCCCGACATCGACGATGGGTTGCAGCCGCGCGGTGACGGCGGTGTCGCCCGAAAAGACGGTCATCGCCTCGGCGACGGTGAGCTCGAGCACTTCGGCCACCGACAGCTGCCAGGCGCCACGGGTCAGCTTGACTTCCAACAGTTCGGCACGGAAGCGCTTGCCGTCGCAATCGGGGCAGCGCAGGTAGACATCGGACAGGAACTGCATCTCCACATGCTCGAAGCCCGAGCCACCGCAGGTCGGGCAGCGCCCGTTGCCGGCGTTGAAGCTGAACATGCCGGCGCTGTAGCTGCGCTCGACCGCGAGCGGCGCGAAGGCGAACAGCTTGCGGATCTCGTCGAAGGCACCGACATAGCTGGCCGGGTTGCTGCGCGCGGTTTTGCCGATCGGGCTTTGGTCGACGAACACCGCCTCGCTCAGCCAGTCCATGCCTAGCAACGCGTCATGCTGGCCCGCGCCCTCGGTGGGCTTGCCGAAGTGGCGCAGCAGCGCCGGCACCAGCACGTCCTGGATCAGCGTGCTCTTGCCCGAACCGCTGACGCCCGTCACCACAGTCAAGCGCTGCAGCGGGAAGACGATCTCCAGGTTCTTCAGGTTGTGCTCGCGCGCGCCCTGCAGTATCAGTTTCGGCGTGGACTCGACGACGAGCCGGCGCAGGCCGATGCCCACATGCTTGCGCGCGCCCAGGTAGGCTCCGGTCAGCGTGTCGGCGTGGCGCGCCGCGTCGGGCGTGCCGTCGAAGACGATCTGGCCGCCACGCTCGCCCGGACCCGGCCCCATGTCGATCAGCCGGTCGGCCGCCAGCATCACCGCCGGATCGTGTTCGACCACCACCAGCGTGTTGCCGGCATCGCGCAGCCGGTGCATCGCTTCGACAATGCGGCCCATGTCGCGCGGGTGCAGGCCAATGCTGGGCTCGTCGAGCACGAACAGCGTGTTGACCAGCGAGGTGCCGAGCGCGGTGGTCAGGTTGATGCGCTGCACCTCGCCGCCCGACAAGGTGCGGCTCTGGCGGTCCAGCGTCAAATAGCCCAGGCCGACATCGCAGAGGTAGCGCAGCCGGGTTCGCATCTCGCCGAGCAGCAGCTTCAGCGCTTCGTCGAGCATCGTGCTGGGCAGGTCCAGGCCACGCCGGGCCGCCCCGAGCGGCCTGCTCCCCCTAGCGGGGGCGACGCCGAAGGCGTCTTGGGGCTCAGGTTCGCCGTCGAAGAAGCCGCGCAGGCGCTGTATCGGCAGCATCATCAGGTCGTGCAGGCTCAAGCCGGGCAGCGCCTCCAGCTGATCGCGCGACCAGTCAGCACCCACCGGCAGAAAGCGCTTGTCGGGTGATTGCACGCCATCGGCATCGGCCTTGCTGCCAAGACGCCACAGCAGCGCCTCGAGCTTGAGCCTGGCGCCGCCGCAAACCCCGCAAGGCGTGTAGCTTCGGTACTTGGACAAGAGCACGCGGATGTGCATCTTGTAGGCCTTGCTCTCGAGGTAGCCGAAGAAGCGGCGAACACCGTACCACTGCTTGTTCCAGTTGCCGGCCCAGTTCGGGTTGCCGTCGATCACCCAGTCGCGCTGGGCTTGGCTGAGCTGGTGCCAGGAGGTGTCGCGCGGGATGCCGGCCTCGCCGGCGTATTTCAGCAAGTCGCTCTGGCAATCGGCCCAGGCGGGGGTCTGCAGCGGCTTGATCGCGCCATTGCGCAGCGTCTTGCGGGTGTCGGGGATCACCAGCCCCATGTCGACGCCGATCACCCGGCCGAAGCCGCGGCAGGTCTCGCAGGCGCCGAAGGCCGAGTTGAACGAGAACAGCGCGGGCTGCGGGTCGGCATAGCGCAGGTCGCTGTCGGGGCAGTGCAGGCCGGTGGAGTAGCGCCAGAGATCGGGCTCGGCGCCTTCATTCAAGCGGTAGACGTTGACCCGGCCGCTGCCGCGCTTGAGCGACAGCTCGATCGCCTCGACCACCCTGATCTTGTCGGCGCCGGCCAGCCGCAGCCGGTCGGCCACCACGTCGAGCACTTTGCGGTGATCGACCACACGCTCGGCCTGCACCCGGGTGAAGCCACTGGCCGACAACCACTGCTCGACCTCGGCCGTGGTCACGGTCTCGGGCAATTCGACCGGAAAGGTGATCACCAGCCGCGGGTCGCCCGCCGCCGCGGCGCGCGCCATCAGGCTGGCGTAGATCGTCTCGGGCGTGTCGTGCCGCACCGCTTGCGCGGTCTGCCGATCAAACAATTGCGCCGCGCGGGCGAACAGCAGTTTGAGGTGGTCGTTCAACTCGGTCATCGTGCCGACCGTCGAGCGCGAAGTGCGCACCGGATTGGTCTGGTCGATCGCGATCGCCGGCGGCACGCCGTCGACCCGGTCGACCGCAGGCCGGTCCATGCGGTCTAGGAACTGGCGGGCGTAGGCCGAGAAGGTCTCGACATAGCGCCGCTGTCCCTCGGCGTACAAGGTGTCGAACACCAGGCTGGACTTGCCTGAGCCGCTGGGGCCAGTGACCACCGTCATCTCGCCGGTGCGGATGTCGAGGTCGAGGTTCTTCAAATTGTGCTGACGGGCGCCGCGGATGCGGATCAGCCCGGTCGCCTGGCCGGGCTGATCCGGCAGGGTGGGCTGGCGCTCGGTGGCTGGGGGCAGCTTGGTTCGGCCAGACATCGGGCGCACTCCGGGAGACAAGGCCCGACATTCTAGGGAGGCCGTGCCATGCTGCGTGGCAGCGGGGGGATCGCACGCGAAAAGCCAGCACAACTCGCCACAATAGCGTCCAACAATTCGACGGGAGGAAAACACCATGCCCAGGCCACGACGCATCCCGCTGACTGGACCACTGGCCGCCGTGCTGGCGGGCCTGCTGGCACTCGGTATCGGTCCGGTCCGGGCCCAGATCCGCATCGGTCAGACCGCCGGACTCAGCGGCACAGTCGCGGGCTCGGTCAATGAGTCGATGGCAGGGGCTCGCTTGTACCTGGACGCGATCAACCGCCGCGGCGGCGTGCGGGGTCAGCAGCTCAACCTGGTGTCGCTGGACGACCAGTTCGACCCCAAGCTGGCGGCGGTCAACGCCAAGACGCTGATCGACCAGGGCGTGATCGCGCTGTTCCTGACCCGGGGCACGCCTCACAACCAGGCCATCCTGCCGCTGCTGGCCGCTGCGAAGATCCCGCTGGTCGGGCCCAGCACCGGCGCGATGCTGCTGCACCTGCCGGTCAACCCCTGGGTCTTCAATGTGCGCGCCACCTACCAGCGCGAGGCCGAGCGCGCGGTGCGCCACCTGATGCAGATCGGCGTGACGCGAATCGCGATCGTTCAGGTCGCCGACAGCTTTGGCGAGGACGCGGTGGTCGGCGCGCTGCGCGGCTTCGGCGCCAGCGCCAAGCCGGTGGTGCACGACAAATACGACCGCAGCAAGCCCGATTTCAAACCGATCATGCCGCGCATCGTGGCGGCCGAGGCGCAGGCCGTGCTGTTCCTGGGCTCGGGCACGGCGGTGGTTGACGGCATGAAGGCGCTGCGCGCCGCGGGCTCGCGGGCACAGATGCTGACGCTGTCGAACAACGCCTCGTCGGGCTTCAGCAAATCGCTGGGTGAAGTCGCCCGCGGCGTGATCGTCAGCCAGGTGCTGCCGGCCGAGCGATCGCTCGCCACACCGATGGTCAAGGAAGCCCATGACCTGGCTCGCGCTGCCGGCGCCGGCGCGCCCGAGATCACACCCGCGCTGCTCGAGGGTTTTGCCCGCGCCAAGGTGCTGGTCGAAGGCCTGCAGCGTGCAGCCGCAGCGCACGACCTCAGCCGCACCGGTTTGCAGCACGCGCTCGAGACACTGGACCGCTTCGACCTCGGCGGGATGGAGCTGAGCTACAGCGCCACCGACCACAGCGGGCTGGACTACGCCGACCTGGCGATCATCGGCGTCGACGGGCGATTTCGGCGCTGAACGAGCGCAAGCGTCCCACCACGCCGGTGGGAAAGTGGTAGACCGAGAGCACGAACAGCAAGCCCAGCCAGAGCAGCCAGCGGTCGGGCGAAACCAGTTGGCCCAGCAGCGGCACGCCGTCGAAGGCCTGCGCACCGAACTTGAGCAAGTCCTGCAGGTAGTTCTGCGCCAGCACGAACAGCACCGCGCCGACCACCGCGCCGTACA
>CALQBT020000142.1 GCA_943328885.2 Bordetella parapertussis
GGCGATGCGCGCAAGCAACCGCTGCAACGGCTCCCAGCCCCATTCCTCGAACAGGATCAGCAAGGCCAGCAGCGCGGTGACCGCGTTGCGCAGGCCGCGCAGCGCGGCGCGCAGCAGGTCGGTGAGCATGTTGCGCATCATCGCCGCGCCGGTCGGGCTGTCAATCGGCGTCGGCCCGGACAGCCGCTGACGCGCTCAAGCCTGCGGCGCTGCGATGGCCTGCACCGCCGCGAGCACGGCCTGCAGCCAGTCGCTCAGTCGCTCGCCTTGCAGGAAGCCGCGTCCACCGTCCGCCAAGACCCGGGGCAGGTTGAGCCGCGAGTCCAGCGTGTCGAACAAGCCACCGTCTAGGCTGTGTTGCGCGACCAGGTAGAGCCACTGCTGGCCGGGCAAGGTCTGGCCGCGCAGACCCAGCGGGCTGCGGCGCGTCCGCCAGGGCACGCCCAAATCCACCACCGCGTCCAGCGCCGCGGGCGCCGGGTCGGCCGGCAGCAGCAGGTGCAGCCCGGGGCGCGGGCCCAGTCGCTCGACGAGTTGCTCGCGGTCGGCTGGCGTGGCGCACAGCACCGCCACTTGCAGCGAGCCGGTGCCGTCCCAGTCGGCCAACTGACCGGCCAGCGCCTGGACGGTGGACTCGGCCAGCGCGCTGGCGGGATCGGCAGGGTCGGCACGGTGGCAGACAAACTGCAGCTTGCGCAGCGCCAGCGCCAGACCCCACTGGTCAGCGTCGCTGAGGTAGCCGCTTTGCTGCCAGCCCGCCAGCCAGCGCCGCACCTGGCTCAGCTCGCGGTCATGCGCCTCGCGCTGCCCAGGCGCCAGCACCAGCAAACGCTCGCTGTGCACCAGCGGCGGCAGCTGATCTTGCAGGTCGGCGCGCTGGCGTTGCAGCATCAGCCGCGACAGACCCGCGGTCAGGCGTTCGATGTCGGACTCGCTGAGCGCACGTCCTTGCTCGCTGGCGGCCTGCAGTTCGTGCAGCGCGGCCAGCGGGCCCTGGCGCTGGGTGTCGAGCCAGCCGACGATGCTGTCCATCAACGCCGGCTGATCGGCCAGCGGTGCGCCGCACAACACCAGCGCGTGGGGCGACTGCAACAGGTCCCAGTCATCGGCATGCAGGCCGAGCTGCTGCGGTTCGTCGACGATGATCAGGTCGGGCGCCCATTGCGCCAGGTGCGCCGCGTCACTGGTCAGGGCTTCGGGTGACAGGATGCGCAGCTCGGCAGGCGTCGACCACAGCGCTTGACGCTGGTGCAGGCTGCCGTCCATCAGCTGCGGCTCGGCCGTGCCGGCAAAGCGCCGCCAAGCACGCTGCCAGGCCAATCGCTGGGGCAAAGCGCACAGCACCAAGACGCGGCGCACGCCGAAATGGCGTTGCCACAACGCGGCAGCCGCGATGGCCTGCACGCTCTTGCCCAGACCGCGCTCATCGGCGATCAGCGCCCGACCCGCAACCACCGCGAACAGCGCGCCCTCGGCCTGGTAGACCGGCAGCGGCGAGCGCAGCAGCGCGCGCAGATCGGCACTGGCCGGCCCTTCGGGGTAGGCGGCTTCGAGCGCGGCCAGCCGGTGGCGTGCATCGCGGTCGGCCGCGAGCTGCGGCCACGCCGCCTCATCGACCCGCAAATCATGGTCGAGTTCGGCGGCCAGGCGCAGCAGCAAGGGCAGCGCGCCGTCGTCGTCGGGCGCGAAGCGCGATTGCGCGTCCAGCCGCTGCGCTGCGGCTTGTTGCAGCGCGGGCGGGCAGGCATGACCGGCTTGCCAGATCAGCCAGCGCTGATCACCATCGACCCGCAAGATCGCGCTGTGCGCCGGACCGGTGGGTGCGGCGACGGGGGCTTGCACCAGCACTGCCGGCACCGGACTGGCCTCAAGCGGCGCCGCGGCCGGGCGGGGCTGCCGCGAGCGGCGCGCCGGTGGCGCTTCTGAGGCCTTCTGCGGCGCCGCTCGGGCGCTGCGGCCGCGCCGCTCGGGCGGGGCAGGCTCTGGTGCCGGCGAGATGGGCAAGCCCTGCGGCAGCGCAGCAACCTCGTCAGGCTGAGCCAGTCGCGCGGAGCGCCGACCCGGCCGGGGCGGCTGCTTGGCCGCCGACACCGCAGCCGGCGGCGAGGCCGCAAGGGCTGCCACGGGCAGCACTGGTTTGGACGGTCGCGCAGCGCGCTTGCTGGCTGCAGCCTTCTTGGCCACGGGATCGGTGCGCGCCGGCTCCTCGACCCGGGCAGCGGCCACCACAGGCTCGACCTTGGGCGCGGCGGCGGCTACGGGCGCTTGCAACACCGCCAGCACTGCCTGCGCGGTGGCCGCAGGTGCCCGCGCGCGGGCCGTCGACTTGCGCACCGCTGCAGGCTCGGCTGTCGCAGGCAGGCGCTTGGCTGCGGCCGCCTTCTTGGCCGCGACCGCCTTCTGCGGCAAGGCTGCCGCGCTGGGCAGGCCAGGCTTGACGGCAGCCCGCTTTCCGGGCGAGGCTGGCGCAGCCGGTGGCGCAGCGTCCGCCGCCGACTTTCGCGCCGCAGGCTTGGGTGCCACAGCCTTTCGCGCCGCAGCCTTGGGCACAGCAGGCTTCGGGGCCGGCGCAGCGCTGACCTCGGGGGTCGCGGCTGGGGCCGGGGTGGGCGCTTTGCGCCGGGTACGTGTGGTGGTCGCCATCGGGCGTGTTTCCGTTCAGGCGCGGCCGGGACGGTCCGGCAGCGCGGGGTGGGGTTGGGGACAGGCGCGACGCTAGACGCCGCGCGCGCGATCGGTCCTGAATTGCGCAAGATAGGCCGCAAAGCGGCCTTCGTCGAGCGCCTCGCGGATCTCGCGCATCAGGTTCAGGTAGTAATGCAGGTTGTGGATGCTGGTGAGCATCGGTCCGAGCATCTCGCCGCAGCGGTCGAGGTGGTGCAGATAAGCCCGGCTGAAGCCGCTGCCGCAGGCATGGCAGCTGCAGGTCTCGTCGATCGGCCTGGCATCGGCCTTGTGCCTGGCGTTGCGGATTCGCAGGTCACCGAAGCGGGTGAACAAATGGCCGTTGCGGGCGTTGCGCGTGGGCATCACGCAGTCGAACATGTCGACGCCGCAAGCCACGCCCTCGACCAGGTCCTCGGGCGTGCCCACGCCCATCAGGTAGCGCGGTTTGTTGGCGGGCAGCCGGTGCGGGGTGTGCGCCATGATGCGCAGCATCTCTTGCTTGGGCTCGCCCACGCTGACGCCGCCGATCGCATAGCCGGGCAGGTCGAGCGCGGCCAGCGCCTCGAGCGACTCCTGGCGCAGGTTCTCGAACATGCCGCCCTGGACGATGCCGAACAGCGCGTTGCGGTTTTCCAAGCGGTCGAACTCGGTCACGCAGCGCCCGGCCCAGCGCAAGCTCAGTTCCATCGACGCCCGCGCCTGCGCCTCGGTGGTCAGCACCCCCTTGCTCTCGTAGGGCGTGCACTCGTCGAACTGCATCACGATGTCGCTGTCGAGCAGGGTCTGCACCTGCATGCTGACCTCGGGTGTCAGGAACAGCTTGTCGCCGTTGACCGGCGAGGCGAAGCGAACCCCCTCCTCGCTGATCTTGCGCCCGCTCCCGTCGCTGCCACCCAAGCTCCAGACCTGGAAGCCGCCGCTGTCGGTCAGGATCGGCTTGTGCCAGCCTTCAAAGCCGTGCAAGCCCTTGAACTGCGCGATCACGTCCAGCCCGGGACGCAACCAGAGGTGGAAGGTGTTGCCCAGGATGATCTGCGCGCCCATCTCGTGCAGCGATGCCGGCAGCACGCCTTTGACGGTGCCGTAAGTGCCCACCGGCATGAAGATCGGCGTCTCGACCACGCCGTGGTTCAAGGTCAGCCGGCCGCGGCGGGCCAAGCCTTCGGTGGCGAGGAGATCGAACTTCAACATCGCCGGGATTGTCGCAGCCTGCCCGTCGCGGCCCGTCGGCAGCAAGCGCTCAGGCGCCAGACCCCGGTCTGGTTCAAGGCTTGGGGCCCAATGCCAGGATCCACTTCACCAGACGCCTGGCGTCGGCCTCGCTGATCGCCACCGCGTTGGGCGGCATCGCCAGCCCCGCGACCTTGCCGCTCCAGTGGCCGCGAAACGGGTCGGAGCCGGCCAGCACGGTCTGCGTCAGCTTGGCCTCGACGCCGGCCTGGCCCTGGTACTTGAGCGCCACCTCGCGCCAGGCCGGGCCTATCGGCGCCATGCCGTCCGGGCCCTTGGCGCCAGACTCGATGGGGTGGCAGGTCATGCAGCCACTGCTGTTGGCCCGCTTGAGCATCGCGTCGTCCCGGCCGCCGGCCCAGACCGGGCTGACAAGGCCAGTGGCGGCCAGCAGGGCGGCGATGACGGTAGGTCTGATCGCGTTCATGGCATCGCAATGCGGTGGACAGGGTCGCCAGACCTTATGCCCGGACGCGGACCACGGTTTGATGCGGGTCACCTCCGAGGGGCCTCCAGGGCAGGCTCAGCCCTGCCGTCTGTCGATCAGCATCGCATCGCCATAGCTGAAGAATCGATAGCCCGATTCGATCGCGTGCCGGTACAGCGCGCGCATGTGCAGGTGCCCGGCAAAAGCCGACACCAGCATCAGCAGCGTGCTCTTGGGCAGGTGGAAGTTGGTGATCAGGCGGTCGACGACGCGGAACTCGAAGCCTGGTCGGATGAAGATCTCGGTCTCGCGCGCCCCGGCCGACAACAGCCCGCCACCGCTGGCAGCGGCGTGCAGCGCGGCGGATTCGAGCGCGCGCAGGCTGGTCGTGCCCGCCGCGACGATGCGCCCGCCCGCGGCGCGGGTGCGTTCGATCGCCGCCACGGTGTCGGGCCCGACCTCGTACCACTCGCTGTGCATCTGATGGTCGGCCAGGTTCTGGGATCGGACCGGCTGGAAGGTGCCGGCGCCCACGTGCAGCGTCAATCGCGCGCTGGCCACGCCGCGTTCTGCGAGTGCGGCCAGCAGCGCCGCGTCGAAGTGCAGCGACGCGGTCGGTGCGGCCACCGCGCCCGGCCGGCTCGCGAACACGGTCTGGTAACGCGCCTCGTCATCGGCTTGGTCGGCATGGGTGATGTAGGGCGGCAACGGCACATGGCCAAAGGCCTCGAGCAGCGCCAGCGGGTCGGCCGGCAGCTGGTCGCGATAGAAACGCAGATGGAACAGGCCACCGTCAGGGCCGCCTCGGCCCAGCACCTCGGCCTCGAAAGCGCCACCGGCAAAACTGACCCGGGTGCCCGCTCGCGGCGACTTGCTCGCGCGCAGGTGCGACAACACCTCCTGGTTGGGCAGCACGCGCTCGACCAGGGCTTCGACCGCGCCACCGGTGGGCTTTTCGCCGAACAGCCTGGCCTTGATCACACGGGTGTCGTTGAAGACCAGCAGGTCGCCGGAGTCGAGCAGCGCCGGCAGCTCGCGAAACACCCGGTCCACCGGCAGGTCGCCCCGGCCATCGAGCAGGCGCGATGCGCTGCGCTGGGCCGCGGGATGCTGGGCGATCAGCGCCGGCGGCAGGTCGAAATCGAAATCGGCAAGGCTGTGGTCGGGCATGGGGTTCGGGCGGTACCGGCCTGAAGCAGGGCGCCAAGGGCTGGCGTGCGCGGCGGCGACCCCGCATTGTGCGCAAGCCAGACCTTGGCTAGCATCGCCGCGATGAACCTGACCGAACTCGACACCCCGGCCGCGCTGATCGACGCGACGCAGATGGACCGCAACATCGCGCGGATGCAGTCGCGCATGGACGCGCTGGGCGTGCGGCTGCGCCCGCATGTCAAGACCAGCAAGTGCCTGGCCGTGGTCCAACGCCAGCGCGACGCCGGTGCCCAGGGCATCACGGTGTCGACGCTCAAGGAGGCGGCGCAGTTCTTCGACGCCGGATTCAAGGACATCCTGTACGCCGTGGGCATCGCCGCGGCCAAGCTGGCCCAGGTGCGCGCGCTGCGCGAACGCGGCTGCCAGCTCGCCATCGTCGTCGACTCGCTGGCCGCGGCTCAGGCCGTGGTCGCCGACGGCCACCGCTTCGAGGTGCTGATCGAGATCGACTGCGACGGCCACCGCGCCGGCGTGCGCCCCGACGAGGACAGGCTGATCACGATAGGCCGCACGCTGCACGACGGCGGCGCGGTGCTCAAGGGCGTGATGACGCATGCCGGCGCGTCTTACGAGCTGAACACGCCCGAGGCACTGGTGGCGATGGCCGAGCAGGAGCGCTCGCGCTGCGTGCACGCGGCCGAGCGGCTGCGCGCGGCCGGTCTGCCCTGCCCCGAGGTCAGCGTGGGCTCGACGCCGACCGCTTTGTCGGCGCGCCAACTCGACGGCGTGACCGAGGTGCGCGCCGGCGTTTACGTCTTCAACGACCTGGTGATGGCCAACGTCGGGGTCTGCGGCATCGCCGAGATCGCGCTGTCGGTGCTCGCCACCGTGATCGGCCACCAGACCGAGAAAGGCTGGGCGCTGACCGACGCCGGCTGGATGGCGATGAGCCGAGACCGCGGCACCCAAGCGCAGGCGCTGGACTACGGCTATGGCGCGGTCTGCGACGCCAGCGGCGTGCCGATCGACGGCTTCATCGTCGGCAGCGCCAACCAGGAGCACGGCATCGTCTGCTGGCGCGGCGACGCCGTCTGCGCCGACATCGCGCAGCGCCTGCCGCTGGGCATGCAGCTGCGCATCCTGCCCAACCATGCTTGCGCAACGGCGGCGCAGTTCCCCACCTACGCGGTGCTAGCCGCCGACGGCGGCGTCACGACCTGGGAGCGCTTCTATGGCTGGTGATCGCCGCGAGCTCAGGCCCGAGACGATGGCCCGCCCTGGCGGGCATGACAGCCACGCGGTGGTCGGCGCCGGTCTGGTGTTCGTCGCCGGGCAGCTGCCGATCGCGCCCGACGGTAGCCGGCTCAACGAGGCCTCGTTCGAGGCGCAGGCGACCTTGGCCGACGCGGTCGCTTGAGGCGAATGTCAGGGGCCTGGCGCTGGCAAAGTACTGAGGTATCGCGCGCTGATGCGCCGTCGGCCTCCCGAGCGCCGACACTATAACATCAAAGCGTTA
>CALQBT020000143.1 GCA_943328885.2 Bordetella parapertussis
AGTCTTGATAGTTCATCATGAGCGCGTCCACCTGACCATTCACCATGGCCCACCAGCGCGTCGGACAACAGCGCCGTGAGGCTGGCGCCCAACTGCGGCCGCTGGCCTTGTTCGGCAAACAGCATGGCCTGGCCATTGACGCGCTCGGATCCTTGCTGGCTCCAGCTCGCCAGCAGGCGATGGCTGGCGTTGGTCGAACCCAGGTCCAGGCTGAGCGGCGCCTGGCTGGGACGCTCGGCGAGCTTGGGTGCCCAAGCCAGCGACCAGGCCGCGCCGGGCCACAAGCGCTGCGCGCGCAGCATCACGGTGCCGAGCCGGGCGTCGCGCAAGGCGAACGGGTCGGCGCTGGTGATCGCGCGCAAGCTGCCGCCACGCCAGTAATCGGTCGGATTGAAGCCATAGGCTGGGCTGTTGCGCAGCTTGATGCGGCCGAACTCCACCAAGCTCGCGCCTGCCGGGTCCTGCCAGCTGACAAAGGCCTCACGCAAGCTGTTGAGCGCCAGGCCCTGGCCGGGCTCGACTGGCGACCAAGCGTCGAGCCGGTCCGACCAACCCAGACGCCAGCCCCCATCCCAGCGCACCGAGTCACTGACATCGACCGACAAGCGCTGGGTCGCCACGCTACCCAAGAGGCCGCGCCGCGGGGCTGCGGCGCCCTCGACCGCCAGACGCAGCGTTGACCCGGCGGCCGGCGCCTGCTGGGTCGACGCTGGCTCGGGCACAGCGTCGCGCCCCAGCTTCAGCGCATCGTCGTCACTGGCCTGGGCAGACAGGGCCAATGTCATAACGCAGCAAGAAACCGTCCTCAAAGAAAAGATCGGCATGTCCATCACTCCGCTTGGAAGTTGGGCAGGAAGTCGCGCTGGAACCAGCCCGCGGGCAGCGGCCGGGCCTGGTAATCCGACAGCCTGACGACGGTCACCGACTGCGGGTTCAGCCCGTCGATGATCACGGTCTCGGTCGGCCGCTCGGCGCCGAGTTGGCGTTGGAAGCGGCGGTAATAAGCTGTCTTGAGCAAACGCCCGGAGTCGCTGTAGAAGCGCGCGCGAATCGGCCACAGTTTGTCCGCGTCCAGCCACAGCTCGACCGACGGGTAGGTGGCATCGGTCGCGACGCCGGTCAGGCGCAACAACACCGTCGGCCGGTCGCGCCGCTCACCATCCTGGATGGTTTCATCGCGGACCCGCTGCGCCGAATAGTCACGCGCGAAATTGACCGTCACGACATCGCCGTTGGCGGCCTGACCGAGCAAGCGCTGCTGCGGCGAGATGCGAACGCTGGCCTTGGTGCCGGGGTCGTAGAACCACAGCTCGCTGCCGCTTTTGAGCATCAGCTTGCCGGCGTCACGCAAGGGCTGGACAAAGCGGATCAAGCTGGCCAGCGGCGCGTTGCCCTCAGGGGGCCTCGAGTAGCTCAGCAGCGTGCTGGTGTCGACCTGCTGGCCTTTTTCAAACTCGGTCAGCGTCACCGTGACCCGAAACGCCTGGCCGGGATTGCGCACCGCGTCGCTGGCGGTCAGCATGGCCTGGGGGTCGCTGGGCACCGCATGCGCCAGCATCGCTGCACCAAGCAATAACCCACCTAAAACGCGTCTTGATTTCTTGTGTGTCAACATCGAGCTTGCTCTCTTGGGCTTCAGGCGTGCCGCAGTGCGTCGACGATCTTGAGCCGCGACGCGCGCCAGGCAGGCCACCAGGCCGAGAACCCGGCGATCGCGATCAGTCCGGCAAACGCCAGCAACAGCATCTGCGGTTCGTTCCAAATTCGTAGCGTCAAAGGCAGATGTTCCGAGCTGCCGGGCGGCACCCAGCTCAGGTGCAGCCGGTTGACCAACTCGCCCGCGACGATGGCCAGCACGACACCCGCCGCCGAGCCGGCGCCACCCAGCAGCAAACCCTCGGTGATGAAAAGCTGCCGAACCCCCGATGAGCGCAGGCCGATCGCACGCAGCGTGCCGATCTCGACGGTGCGCTCGACCACGGCCGCGTTCATCGTGTTGCCCACCGTGAACAACACGATGCCGCCAATCAAGCAGAAGATGAAGTTGAAGATCATGTCGAACAAGGCCTGGGTCTGGCCATAAAAAGGGTTGAGCGCCCTGAAATCCATCACCGTCAGCGGCTGGTCCGGCAAGGTCGCGGCGATCAAGTCCTTCAAGCTTGCGGCCGCCGCCGCGGTCTGATCGGTGCGATGCAGCTGCACCATGATCGCGGTGACCCGGGGCTCCGCGCGGCCATAGACCAGTTGCTGGGCTTGCTGGAGCTGCAGCAAGAGCGCGACCTCGTCGAGTTCCTTGAATCCCTGGTCCTCGGCCGCCAGCACCTGCAAGCCCACCACATTGGGCGTGCCCCGGCCCTGACCTGCCAGCAGCTCGATGCGCGTGCCCTGGCGTTTGGGCCCGGCAGGCGCTGCTTCGAGCGCGGACAAAGCAGCGATGTCAGCCGGCAAGGCTGGGCCTGCGGCAGGCACGGCCACGCTCAGTGGTCGTGGGCAGTCCTTGATCGCCAACGCATCGCACAGCAGCAAAACCCTGGCGACGCCAACACCGACGATGGCCGCATCGGCAGGCGCACCGTCGAGCGCGAAGACCGGGGCCGGATACGACACCTCGAACTCGTTCCACTGCCGCATCCGCGTCACGTCTTCGGCCACCAAGCCGCTGCCGATCACGGTGCGCGACACCTCCTGGTTGCCGGCAATGCCGCCCAGCAACAGCATCGGCGAAGCCACCGTCACCAGGGTTCGCAGCAGCGGGTCGCCGCGAACGGCGTTCAGCAATCGCTGGTAGTCGGCGATGCCATAAGCCGTCGGATTGCCGTTGCCGTAGAGGAAGAAGTCGCGGTGCTGGATCTGCAGATGGCCGCCGGCGCGCACATAGCCTGTGAGCATGCTGACGCGGATATTGGCGTTGAAGCCGCCGAACAACAGGATCGCCGCCGACCCCAGCGCCAAAGCCAGCAAGGTGGCGATCGAGCGCCGCCGGTTGCGCAACAGGTTGCGAAGCGCGAGCAAGGTCATCGCGGCTGGCCCTGGGTGGACGGACCATCGGCTCGACACCGTTCAAGGTGCCAGTCTGAGGCGGGGTCTGCGGCGGGAAGATGCTTGCGCTGGACCGACTCGATCACGCCGTCACGCAGCACGATCAAGTCGTCAGCCGCGTCGATCAGGCTGCGGTCGTGCGACGAGAAGACGAACGAGACCTGGTGCCGCTTCTGCATATGGCGCAGCAAGCCGATGATCGCCGCGCCCGTCTTGCTGTCGAGGTTGGCCGTGGGCTCGTCGGCGATCACCAGCCTGGGCTTGCGCGCCAGCGCGCGCGCGATCGCCACGCGCTGGCGCTGGCCGCCCGACAGCTGGCCGGGCAGGTTGCGCGCCCGGTCGGCCAGACCCACCGCGTCGAGCAGCTTGTCGACCCGGCGACGCCGCTGCGGCGCCGCCATGCCCGCCAGCACCAGCGGGTATTCGATGTTCTCGAAAGCCGTCAGCACCGGGATCAGGTTGAAACTCTGGAAAATGAAACCGATGTGGGCGGCGCGGAAGTCCGACAGCGCGTCGTCCGACAAGCTGTTGACCCCCTGGCCAGCCACCCTCACCTCGCCCTGGTCAGGCCGGTCGATGCAGGCCAGCAGGTTGAGCAAAGTGGTCTTGCCGCTGCCCGAAGGGCCTAGCAAGACCGTGAACTGGGCCGGGCGGATCCGCAGGCTGACGTTCTGGATGATGGGCAGGCGCACCTGGTCGAGCCAATAGGTCTTGCTGACCTGCACCAGTTCGGCCAGCGGGGCTTGGGCGTCTGTCATGGGCTTGGCAGCGTTCGAGAAGGGGTTTGGTTTCGGCGGCAACGGCGAGACAACACAAGCGCCGCAGCCTCCACTTTCGGCATCGGCTGCCGAAAATGAAGTGCCACCGCAGACCCCGCGCCTGGCGTCAACGGTTGTCGACCTCGAAAGGATTTGCACCATGAAGTCGAACTGGATCGACCATGCGCTGTGTGCCATCGCCATCGCCTGCGTGCTGGCCGCCTCTTGTGGGGCAGTCATCGCGCTGCAGCCCTTGAGCGCGCTGCTGGGCCGCTACCAACTGCTGGCCGATGCGGCGGCGCTGCCGATCGCCTACGGGCTGTTGTCCGCGGCGACGGTGGCCGCGATGCTCAAGCTCAGGCCCATGCCCTGCGGCGAACACCCGATGGATTCGCCGGCAGCGACCTACTGGAAGCTCATCACGGTGCTCTGCCGCCTGGGCCAAGGCGCGCTGGGCTGGTGCACGCCGTTCTTCATGCGGCCGGCGCTGGACGCGCTGTTCGGCGCCCGCGTCGGCTCGCAGCTCGCGTTCGGCGGCGCGATCGACGACCCCTACCTGGTCAGCATCGGCGACCGCGTGGTGCTGGGCAACGCGTCGCTGGTGACCGGCAACTACCTCAGCGGCGGCATGCTGGTCTGCCACCCGGTCAAGATAGGCGCGGATGTCACCATCGGCGCCAACGCGATCGTGATGCCGGGCAGCACGGTCGGCGATCGCGCCGTCGTCGTCAGCGGATCGGTGGTGATGCCTGGCACCAGCATCCCGGCCGGCGAGACCTGGCGCGGCAACCCGGCGCGCAAGTGGCTTTGAACTTTGAAGCGAGCTCTTAGGCGCTCAGCTGCCGCGGCGCGCCAGGGTCGGCAACAGCGCGCGAAACCGCTCGACCGCATCGAACTGCCGCAGCTGCTCGCCGAGCTGGGCTGAAGCTCGCGCGTAAGCGGGTTGGCCCAACAGCGCATGACAAGCTTGACGGATGGCGTCGGGGGTGACCCGGTCGGCGCGCAGGCAAATGCCAGCACCCGCGGCGACGATCGCGCTCATGTTGAGGAACTGGTCCATGTTGCTGGCAATGCCCAGGATGGCGCGCCCGGCCAGCAAAGCCTGTTGGCAGCTCATGCTGCCGCCGTTGCAAACCACCAGGTCGGCACGGGCCGTCGCTTGTTCGCCGGGCAGGTAATCGGCCAGATGCAGGTTCGCGGACAGCTCGGCCGGCACGCTCGCCTGCGCGGTCGCGCACATCACCGTCCAAGCGCTGCCCGACAAACCCTGTAGCGCCTGGCGCAGCGCCCACCCGCTGCCCGAACTGCCCAGGCTGAGGTAGACCATCGGCCGCTCGGCCGGCAAGCGCCGCCACCAAGGCGGCAGCTCGACCACCGGCGACCACAGCACAGGGCCCAGAAAATGGTGCTGGGCCGGGATCTCGGTCATGGGGTACAGACCGGGCGCATCGGCCAGCAGCAAGTGGTCGGCGTCGGTGTAGGTGTTGCGCAGATCAGCGCCCAGTGCGGGCAGGCCGTGCCGCCTGCGCAGCCGGTTCAGCGGCGCGCAATGCCTGGGCATCGCCAGGCCGCGACCGAGCCAGAACAGCAGCCGCGCCAACGGCAGCGGCAGGTGCCGGGTCAAGGGCAGTTCGGGCAACGGATAAGCCAGGCGGCAAGCCGGGCTCCAGTAAGCATTGCTGATCGCGGCGTAAGGAAGGCCGGCCAGCCGCGCGCTGACCGACAGCGACAGGCGGAAATCCCCGACCACCAGGTCAGGCTGGAACGCCCGCATCAGGCGCAGATCGTCGTCGACATAGCGCACCAGCGTCGCGTCGTCATAGACCGGCCGACCTGCGGCCAGCGCGGCCAGGAATTGCACCGGCTGCAGGCTGTGCAGCGCCAACACGGGCAGGCCGCAAGCGCTGGCAAAGCGGCTGTGGCTGGCCGCACAAGCGATCGCGATGTCATGGCCAGCAGCGACAAGCCCGCTGGCCAGCGCGATCGGCCGCGCCACATGCGCGAGCGTGACGGCTTCGGCGAAGAACAACAGCCTCATCGAAACCCGTGCCGCCGCGCTGCGCCTGCACAGGGCTTGCGCCGCCTGGCGATCAGGCGGGCAAGGCCTGAGCGGCTGCGCGCTTGCCGCTGCGCCGCGTCAGCCCCAGACCCAGCATCGCCAAACCCACCAGGGCCAGCGCGCCAGGTTCAGGGATGGTCTCGACGGTATCGATCCGCAGATCGACATCGATCACCGGACTGCCCGGGAAATTGATGATCGCCTGCAGCGCGGTGATCGCACCGAAATCCGCCGAGCCACTGAATCCGGCAAAAGGAACGTAGTAGACCCCAGGACCCGCTCCCGAGATCAAACTCACTTCCGACATGGCGCTGCCTGAATAGGCCTGCAACGTGAACGGAAAGCCAGCGTCCGCGCTCAGCACCGTGATCTTGAAAGCCACTGCCGTACCCGAAAGATTCTCCGCCGTGAAGCCGGTCGTGCTGATGGACCCGACCGCCAAATCGACGTTTTCCGCCGTCGTCTTGGTGCTGTCCTGCGCGAAAGCATGGCTTGAGCCGTCCCAGCGGACGATGCCCACGGCATATTGCCCGGCGTCGGTGCTGAAACCCAGCACACCATCCGCCACGTTGATGTGGCCGCCCGACGATCCGCCGTCGCCGCGCGTCGGGTCGGCCACTGCGGTCTCGATCACGAAAATGTCGCGGTTGCCACCAATCATCGATCCGCTCTGACCTGCAGCGCTGCTGCCGACGCTGTCGCCCACGCCTTTGAATTTGATATCGGTGGCCGCCTGCTCGCCAGTGCTTGGCGCTGAAAAATCATCGATCAGGATGCCCGCTTGGGCACCCAGGCTGACGGCCAGTGCGGCGGCCGCGACGGCCGACCTGGAAAAGTACTTGAACATCGCTGTTTCTCCTGGAAATGGTTTGAGCTTGCTGCGGCGCCTGCAGCTGCCGGCGCCCTTGTCCGATCAAGGACGCACAACATCAAGCAATTTCCAGACCACAATTTTTTTCTTTTGATATCAAAGACTTAGAAAAACAACATCGCGGCGAGGCTGAGGCCTTCGGCAATTTGTAAGAATTCTCGACAGTGCGCGATGTGAGGCCATCGCGGCCTGTTCAGGTGCCCAGGTCTTTGCGCATGCGCTGGACTTCGGCCTGGCGGTTGAAACCAGCCCCCAGCGCCGC
>CALQBT020000144.1 GCA_943328885.2 Bordetella parapertussis
GCAGGCGTAGCCGAACATCAGGCCCTGGTCGCCGGCGCCGGTGTTGAGGTGGTCGTCGCTGGCGTGGTCAACGCCCTGGGCGATGTCGTTGCTCTGCTTGTCATAGGCCACCAGCACCGCGCAGCCCTTGTAGTCGATGCCGAACTCGGTGTTGTCGTAGCCGATGCGCTTGAGCGTGTCACGCGCGACCTGGATGTAGTCGACATGGGCGTTGGTGGTGATCTCACCGGCCAACACCACCAAGCCGGTGTTGGTCAGAGTCTCGGCCGCGACCCGGCTGAGCGGGTCCTGCGCAAAGATCGCGTCGAGGATTGCATCCGAGATCTGGTCGGCCACTTTGTCGGGATGGCCTTCGGAAACGGATTCCGAGGTAAAGAGAAAGTCGTTCGCCACTTCAATACACTCCTGTGATGGTTGATGCCGGTTCGCCGGTTCAACCTCTCTGGAGGTCGGCGAACGCTTTAGCGGTATTTCTCGCGCTGGCTGTGGCCTTCCACTGCCCTCGCGGCGCTATCGGCCTGCACCGCATCACGCATCGCCCCGCAAGTTGTCCTGTTAACTCGGCGATTTAAGAATTATACGAAGCATGCTCACGCTGATCCACTGGCTGTCGCGGCGAAGTCTGCCAACCTTGCACTGCTGGGGCGCTTTGATGGGCTGGCTGGCCTATGCGCTGTCGCCGGCCTACCGCCGTCGACTCGATGCGAACGCCGCATTGGCCGGCTTGAGCGCCGAAAACAGGCGTCGTGCGGTGGCCGAAGGGGGCCGCATGGTGGCCGAACTGCCTTGGTTGTGGCTGCGCCCGGCCGATCGCCCGCTCGGTGAACTGGTGCAGTGGCAGGGCGAGGATTTGATTGCGAACGCGCTGGCCCAGGGTCGTGGTCTGCTGCTGTTGACGCCACATCTGGGGTGTTTCGAGGTTTGTGCGCAGGCGATTGCCGAGCGCATTGGCGAGCACAGCCTGCTCACCGCGATGTACCGGCCGGCGCGCCAGGGCTGGCTGCGAACGCTGGAGCAGACGGCCCGCGCCCGGCCCGGCCTGGCCACCGCGCCGGCAGCGCTGGCTGGCGTGCGGCAGATGATCCGCGCGCTGCGCCGTGGTGAAGCCGTCGGCCTGCTGCCCGACCAGGTGCCGCCCGACGGCATGGGGGTTTGGGCGCCGTTTTTCGGCCATCCGGCCTACACGATGACGCTGGCGAGCCGGCTGGTGCAGCAGACCGGCGCTGCGCTGTTGCTGATCTGGGCTGAGCGCAGGGCCAGCGGACAGGGCTATGTGCTGCGGGTCAGCGCGCCGACCCACCCGCTGCCGGCCGGCGACGATGCGCTGGCCGCCGCGAGCGCTGTCAACCGTGAGATGGAGCGGCTGATCCTTCAGTGCCCGGCCCAGTACCTCTGGGCTTACAACCGCTACAAGCAGCCTGGCCTGTTGCGCACAGCGGACGAAACCAGCCCATGAGCCGGCGTGCGAAAAGCGAACTCGCCGCCCGGGCTTTGCTAGGCCTGCTGTGGCTGATGCAGCGCCTGCCGCTGTCGGTGCAGGCAGCGCTCGGGCTGGGGCTGGGGCGGCTGCTCTATACCTTGGCCGGTGCGCGCCGGCGCGTGGCGCTGCGCAATGTTCAACTGTGCCTGCCCGAGCTCGACGAGTCCGCCCGCAAGCTTCTGGTGCGCGAGCATTTCGGCTGGCTCGCTCGCAGCCTGCTCGAGCGCGGCCTGCTGTGGTACGCACCGACCGCGCGGCTGCAGCGGCTGATCCACGTCGAAGGCGATGTCGGTTTGGCCCAGCGCAGCGCCAAGCCGGTGATGTGGCTGGTGCCGCATTTCGTGGCGCTGGACGTGGCGGGTGTCGCGACGCAGCTGTTCCAGGGCCGGACCGTGGCCTCGATCTACCAGGCACAGAGCAATCCGGTGTTCGATGAAGCGATGCGGCGAGGCAGGCTGCGCTTCGGCCTGGGCGAGTTGTTTGCGCGCAGCGAGCGCGCGCTACCACTGGTGCGGGCGATCCGCCGCGGTGCGGCCTTCTTCAACCTGCCCGACATGGATTTCGGTGCCCGAGACGCGGCATTCGTGCCGTTTTTCGGCGTGCCGGCCGCGACCTTGCTGGCGCCGGCGCGCATGGCCCGGGCGCTGGGCATGACGGTGCAGCCGGTGCTGGCCGAGATCCTGCCCGGCGGCGCAGGCTACCGGGTGCGTTTCCTGCCGCCCTGGGAGGATTTTCCTGGCGATGACGACTTGGCCGCGGCCACCCGGATGAACCGCTGGATCGAGGCCGAGATCCGCCGCAACCCGGCGCAATACCTTTGGGTGCACAAGCGCTTCAAGACCCGCCCGCCGGGTGAACCCGACGTTTACGGGTGAGGCCCCGATAATCTGCTGCGATGAGATTGAAGTTCACCAAGATGCAGGGTGCGGGCAATGACTTCGTCGTGCTCGATGCCACCCGGTCGCCGATCACGCTGTCGGCCGAACAGCTGCGTCGGCTGGGTGACCGGCGCTTTGGTGTCGGTGCCGACCAGATTCTGTTGGTCGAGTCGAGCCGCACCAAGGGGGTCGACTTCCGCTACCGCATCTTCAACAACACCGGCGACGAGGTCGAGCAATGCGGCAACGGCGCGCGCTGCTTTGCACGCTTTGTGCACGAGCAAGGCCTGACACCCAAGCGCAGGATCCGGGTCGAGACGGTCAACAACCTGCTCGAGTTGCAGTTGCAGGACGACGGCCGGGTCACGGTCGACATGAACCGGCCGGTCTTCGAGTTGGCGCGCGTGCCTTTCGACGCCAGCGGTCTGGCACCCAGGGTCGAGAACGGTTTCGAGCTCTGGCCGCTCGATCTGGGCGAGGGTCGGCAGCTTGAACTCGCCGTGCTGTCGATGGGCAACCCGCATGCGGTGCAACGGGTGCTCGATGTCCGCGATGCGCCAGTGACTGCGCTGGGGCCGCGCATCGAGCAGCATTGGCGCTTTGCCCGCAAGGTCAACGTCGGTTTCATGCAGGTGCTCGCACGCAGCCAGGTCTCGCTGCGGGTCTACGAGCGCGATGCTGGCGAAACCCTGGCTTGTGGCACAGGCGCCTGCGCCGCGGTCGTGGCGGGCATCCGCCTGGGCTGGCTCGACCGCCGGGTCGATGTGCAGGCCAGGGGCGGGTTGTTGACGATCGATTGGGCCGATGATCAAGCCAGCGTGCTGATGACCGGCCCGGCGCAAACTGTGTTCCATGGGGAGATTGATCTGTGACCATTCAAGGCGGCATCACCGAAGCTGAGATAGCCAACTACCTGGCCAACACGCCGGGTTTCTTCGAGCGACACGCGGATTTGCTGGCCAGCATCCAGCTCACCAGCCCGCATGGCCTTCGCGCGGTGTCGCTGCAGCAGCGTCAGATGGAAATGCTGCGCGAGCGGATCAAGGGGCTGGAACTCAAGATCATGGAGATGATTCGCCACGGCCAGGAAAACGTGGCGATCGCCGACCGCGTGCACCGCTTCACCCGCGCGCTCTTGCTCACCAACAGTCCGACCGAACTGCCCGATCGCTTGCTCGACTCGCTGCGGCATGAGTTCATGATCCCGCAGGCAGCGCTGCGGCTGTGGGGCGCTGACCCGGCCCACGCCGAGCGGTCTTTCACCCAAGGCGTGAGCGAGGACATCCGCAGCTTTGCCGCCAGCCTGGGTCAGCCCTACTGCGGGCTGAATTCGGGTTTCGAGCCGGTGGCCTGGCTCGACGCGGCGGGCACGGTGATGTCGCTGGCGCTGATCCCCTTGCGCGTTGGCGACGCGACGATCGGCCTGCTGGTGCTGGGCTCGCCCGACCCCACCCGTTACAGCGCCGAGATGGGGGTCGAGTTTTTGGCCCGCATCGGCGAGCTGTCGAGTGCTGCGCTGACCATGCTGTTGCCGCCACGCTGAGCCCCGCCGATGTTGGCGCAGCCGCTGGGCGAGGACATCGCGCGTTTCCTGCTGCATCTGCAGGTCGAGCGCAGGCTGGCCGCGCGCACGTTGGCGATGTACTCGGGCGCGTTGGGCTGGCTGCAGCAGTTCGCCGCTGACGACGCGATGGCGCTGGCCCAGGCCCAGGCCCACCATGTGCGAGGCTGGACTGCCAGGTTGCGCGAACGCGGGCTGGGGCCGCGCAGCATCGCGATCGCGCTGGCGGCCTGGCGCGGCCTCTACCGCCACTGGGGCCGCGAACGGCTGATCACGCACAATCCGGTCGACGGCATCCGCGCGCCCAGGGCGCCCAAGCCCTTGCCCAAGGCGCTCAATGTCGACCAGGCCGTCGCGCTGGCCCAGCAGATGCCGGCCAGCGAGAACCCGGCGCTGCGCGCGCGCGACCACTGCATCGTCGAGCTGCTCTACGGCTGTGGGCTGCGGGTGGGCGAGTTGGTCGGGCTGGACTTGGTCGCCGGCCCTGCAGGCTGGATCGACATCCCTGACGCCACCGCCCATGTGCTGGGCAAGGGCAGCAAGCGCCGCAGCGTGCCGGTGGGCGGCCCGGCGCTGTTGGCGCTGACAGGCTGGGAAGCCGAGCGGGCTTCGCTGGCGAGGCCTGGCGAGACCGCCTTGTTCGTCAGCCAGAGGGGCACGCGCTTGTCTGCCAGCCAGGTGCGCTCGCGATTGCAGCTGCTGGCGCGCGACACCGGACTGGCCACCGGCGTGCACCCGCATATGTTGCGACACAGCTATGCCTCGCACTTGCTGCAGTCCAGCGGGGACTTGCGCGCGGTGCAGGAGTTGCTGGGGCATGCCAGTATCACGACCACGCAGGTGTACACGAAGCTGGATTTTCAGCACCTTGCCAAGATCTACGATGCGGCTCACCCGCGCGCCAAGCGCAAGTGATCGCTGGAGCAAGTGATCGCTGGCATTTGTCTCCGGCTCGACGCTTGATCGCGCGACGACAATCGGGTCGATGAAGACGATCCGACTGCGCGACGGCAAGGAGCGCTCGCTGCAGCGCCGCCACCCCTGGGTGTTCGAGGGCAGCGTGGCCCGCGGCAGTGCCGACGCCGGCGAGACCGTGCGGGTCGAGTCTCATGCGGGTCAGTTTCTGGCCTGGGGCGCTTTCAGCCCGCAGTCTATGTTCCGGGTCCGGGCCTGGAGCTTTGTCGAGACCGAGCGCATCGACGCGGCGTTTTTCGAGTCACGCTTGCGCCGCGCGATCACGCTGCGCGGCCGCCTGGGCATCGCCAGCGACGCGATGCGCTTGGTCCATGGCGAGGCCGATGGCCTGCCCGGGCTGATCGTCGACCGCTACGGCGAGGTGTTGTGCGCGCAGTTCCTGTCGGCCGGCGCCGAGCGCTGGCGCGAGCTGATCGCCGACGCGTTGTGCAAGGTCACCGGCCTGGACCGGCTCTACGAGCGATCCGATGCCAGCGTCCGGGCCCTCGAAGGGCTGGCGCCACGCACCGGCTGGCTGCGCGGCGAGGGCGCTACCGAGCTCGTCATCGCCGAGCATGGTTGGTCTCTTGGCGTGGACCTGGCGCAAGGCCACAAGACCGGCTACTACCTCGACCAGCGCGAGAACCGCTGGCGTTTCGCCGAGTTGGTGCGCCAGCTCGGCTGCCGCAGCGTGCTGAACTGCTTTTGCTACACCGGCGGCTTCAGCGTCGCCGCGCTTGCCGGCGGCGCGCAACAAGTCGTCAGCGTCGACTCCTCAGGTCCGGCTTTGGCGCTGGCGCGCGAGAACATCCGGCGCAATGGCTTCGACGATGCGCTCTGCGAGTTCGCCGACGCCGATGTCAACCGCTGGCTGCGCGAGGCGCTGGCTGCGGGCCGCAGCTTCGATGCGATCGTGCTTGACCCGCCCAAGTTCGCGCCCACGGCAGCGCATGCCGAGCGCGCCTCGCGTGCCTACAAGGACATCAACCGGCTGGCGCTCAAGCTGTTGGCGCCGGGCGGGCTGCTGCTGACTTTCAGCTGCTCGGGGGGCATCAGCGCCGACTTGTTCCACAAGATCGTCGCGGGCGCCGGACTCGACGCCGAGGTCAACGCCGCGATCTTGCAGCGGCTTGAGGCCAGTTGCGACCACCCGACGACGGTCGAGTTTCCCGAAGGCGAATACCTCAAGGGATTGGCGCTGCTCAAGCAGTGAGCGCTTCGCGTGGTGTCAGCGCACCGCGCTCAAGCCCAGCGCCGGTTCGAACTTGGCGCGGTGGGTCGCGAAAAAGGCCTTGACGTTGCGAACATTGGCGTCCTGGGTGAACAGGCGCTGCACCAGAGCGTGGTAGTCGGTCATCTCGGCGACCCACAGCATCAACACGAAGTCCGGCCCGGGCGAGACCCGGTAGCACTGCTGAACCGCAGCCTCGAGCACAGCGCGCTGCTCGAAAGCGAGCAGGTGCTCGGCGCCCTGACGGTCGAGCGTGACCTCGACGATCACGCTCAGTCCACCGGCCCGCATAGGCGAGACGAGGGCCACCTGGCGCTCGATCACGCCGGTCTCGACCAGTCTTCGAACACGACGCAGCGCGGTCGCAGGCGAGACATTCGCGGCCGCTGCCAAGGCCTGGTTGGTGCGCGAGGCATCGGCTTGCAGCAAGTCCAGCAAGCGGATGTCTAGGGTGTCGAGTGCTTCCATTGCAGTCAAGTCGATGTTTTTTGTGACGATTTTGAAATTATCTTTCTAATTTTGATGGGATTGATCGAATATTTCTAAATTTGCGAAAAAATTAGCACATATTTTTCTTGGTCTTCAATAGGATCTGGCCTCCATCGCTTCAGCAAGGCTTCAACCATGTGTGGCATCGTCGGCGCTGTCAGCCATCGCAACATCGTCCCTATCCTGGTCGAGGGTCTGAAGCGGCTTGAATACCGAGGCTATGACTCCTGCGGCGTCGCAGTGCACCAAGGCGGCGGCTTGCGCCGCACCCGCAGCACCAGCCGTGTCGCCGAGTTAGGCCTGCAGGTTGTCGAGGACCAGGTGCTGGGTGGCACCGGTATCGCGCACACGCGCTGGGCCACCCACGGCGTGCCGGCGCTGCAC
>CALQBT020000145.1 GCA_943328885.2 Bordetella parapertussis
TCGATCGCGGCATTGAGCGCGAGCAGGTTGGTCTGGTAGGCGATGTCGTCGACGATGGAGATCTTGGCGGCGATCTGTTTCATCGCTGCCACCGTCTGCGTCACTGCCGAACCGCCTTCGCCGGCCTCTTTGCTGGCCTTGGTCGCCATGCCATCGGTGACGCGGGCGTTGTCGCTGTTCTGCGAGATCGATGCCGACATCAGGTCGATCGACGCGGTGGTCTCCTCGACCGAGCTGGCCTGCTCGCTGGCCGACTGCGACAGGCTTTGCGCGGTGGCGCTGACCTGGTTGGCCGCGCCGGTCAGCGCGTCGGCCGCGGCGCGCACCTCTTCGATGATCGCGCTCAGCTTCTCGCTGGTGGTGTTGGCGTCGTTCTTGACCTGGTCGAAATGGCCTTCGGCGTGGCGCGTGATGCGCTGGGTCAGGTCGCCTTCGGCCAAGCCCGACAACACCCGGCCGACGTCCTCGATGATCGCCGAGAGCTTCTCACTGGTGGCGTTGGCGTCGTCCTTGACGCGGCCGAAGACGCCGGCGTAATCGGTGTTGATGCGCTGGCTCAGGTCGCCTGCCGACAGTGCGCCGAAGACCCGGCCGACGTCGGCAAAGATCACCGAGGTGGTCTCGAGCAGCGCGTTGACACCGTCGCACAGCTGGTGGATCGGGCCGCTCTTGCCCTCGAGCGGAATGCGCTGGCTCAGATCGCCTTTGCGCGCCGCGGTGGTGACTTGCTGGGCTTGCTCCACCGCCTGCGCCAGCATGTTGTTGGCGTTGACCTGCGCGGTGACATCGGTGGCGATCTTCACGACCTTGAAGACGCGGCCCATCTCGTCCTTGACCGGTGCGTAGACGGCTTGAATCCAGATCTCCTTGCCGGCCTTGCTGATGCGCTTGAAGACATCGATCTGGGCCTTGCCGTCGTTCAAGTCGCGCCAGAACTGGGCATAAGCCGACCCCATCGAGGTAGAGGGGTCGACGAACATGCGGTGGTGCTTGCCGATGATCTCGTCGGCCTGGTAGCCCAGGGCTTGCAGGAAGTTCTTGTTGGCGCTGAGCACATGGCCGCTGAGGTCGAACTCTATGTAGGCGTAGCTGGTGTCGACCGCCGCGAGGATGCCGCGCGCGTTCTGGCGCTCGATCTCGGCCGCGGTGATGTCGTAGCGAACGCCCAGGTACTTCATCGGTTTGCCGTTCTCGCCCAGGATGGGCGCGACCACCGCGTCGACGTAATAAGGCGTGCCGTCCTTGGCGCGGTTTTTGATCACACCGCGAAAGATGTCGCCGCGGCCTATCGTTCCCCACAGCTGCTTGAAGACCTCCTTGGGCATGTCGGGGTGGCGCGTGGTGTTGTGTGGCGCACCGATGAGCTCACTGCGGCTGTACTTGGAGATTTCGACGAACTTGTCGTTGACGCTGAGGATGTCGCCTTTTTTGTCGGCCTCGGAGACGATGCTCGTGACATTCATGATGTCGGTGCGCACTTGCAGCTCGGCCTCGACCGCGTCTAGCCTGGCCTTGACCTGGGCCAGCGTGGCCAGGGCGTCGGCATGCGCAGCCTCGGCGGCGGCACGTGCGGCGGCTTGCTGCTGTGCCTGATCGAGCATGCGTTCGAGTTCGACGCTGGACTGCTGCAGTTCGGCGCCAGCCAGCAGGCGGACAATCCAGGAGGGGGTCGGTTGGTTCATCAGGCTTGTCCTTCCATGGACGTTTGGGGAGTTTCGAGGCGGCGTGGGGGAGGGGATTGCACGGTGTTTTGCGGGTTCGGCATATGGCGGCCGGGTGTGGTGGGCTGTTGCGCTGCGAGTTGGCTGAGCGAGACGACGTCGAAGATCAAAGCGACCTCGCCGTTGCCCAGGATCGACGAGCCCGACATGCCGCGCAGGCTGCTCAGCATCCGGCCCAGCGGCTTGATCACGGTTTGGTGCTGGCCCAGCAACTGGTCGACGATCACGCCGTAGCGGCTGCTGCCGGCGCGGATCACAACCACGCTGCTGCGCTCGGGGTCGGGCGAATCGAGCCCGTAGAGCCGGCGCAAGTCCAGCACCGGCAGCACCTGGCCGCGCAGTTCGACCACGCCGCGGCCACGCAGGTCGGGTCCATCGTGCCGGCCCTGCGCGTTGCCCATCGCGGCGGGCCCGCGCTCGATCACCTCGACCACCGCGTCGAGCGGGAAGACGAACTTCGATGGACCGACGCCGACCAAGAAGCCGTCGATGATCGCCAGCGTCAGAGGCATCCGGATCTCGATCTGGGTGCCTTGGCCGGGATCGCTCGCCACCGTGACGGTGCCGCGCAAAGCCTCGATGTTGCGGCGCACCACGTCCATGCCGACGCCGCGGCCGCTGAGCTGGGTGACCTGGCTGGCGGTGGAAAAACCAGGCTCGAAGATCAGCTTGACGATCTCGGCGTCGGGGGGGGTGCTGCCGCGCTCGACCAGGCCGCTGTCCCAGGCGCGTTGCAGCACCTTGTCACGGTTGATGCCGCGGCCGTCGTCGCCGATGCGGATCAGGATGCTGCCCGACTCATGGCAGGCCGACAGCGTCAGCCGACCCTGTGCCGCCTTGCCCGAGCTCAGGCGCTGCGCGGGTGTCTCCAGGCCGTGATCCAGCGCATTGCGCACCAAGTGCATCAGCGGGTCGGCGATGCGCTCGACCACCGATTTGTCGAGCTCGGTCTCGCCGCCCTGGATCTCGAGCGTGACCTCCTTGCCCAGGTCGGCCGCGGTGTCGCGCACGACGCGGCGCAGGCGCGAGAAGGTCTCGCCGATCGGCACCATGCGCAGCTGCAGCGTGCCGTTGCGGATCTCCTCGATCAGCCTGCCGATCTGGGTGTTGGCTTCGACCAGCCCGCGCTGTTTGGTCTGGCGCGCCAACAACTGCGCGCCGGCGCCGGCGATCACCAGCTCGCCGAGCAGGTTGATCACCGCGTCGAGCCGGTCGGCATGGACGCGGATGAAGCGGTGGTCGTCGGCAGCGCTCTGGCGCTGGCGGGTAGGCTTGAGGCCCAGGCTTGGGTCGCTGACGGGTGGAAGAGTGGGTGGCAGGACGGTTGGCGGAGCCAGCGACTCGATGTCGGCAGGCGCTGGCGCGGCGGGCGTCGGCTGCGCATCGTCGACGACCGGCTCGCCGTCGGCCAAGCGCAGCACGCAGTCGTCGCGGACGAAGCTGAAAGCCGCTTCGATCTCGTCGCGCGCTGCATCGGTGATCAGGCTGAAGTCGAAACCCAAGTGGCAGCTCTCGGCGTCCAGCGTGTCGATCGCCGGTAGCGCGACCAGCTTGCAGCGCAGCCTGGAGATCTCGCCGATCCCGGCCAGATAGCCCAGCAGCGCCAGCGGGTCCATGCCGTTGCGGAAGGTGTCTAGGCCGAACTGCACCGAGACCTGCCAGACGCCGGCCTTGCGCGAAGCCATCGCCGCGGTTGAAGCTGCCGAGCTGCCTGCGCTGCCGGCCCGATCCGTCGAGCCGCTGACCGCCTGCAGCCGCTCGACCAGCCGGGCGCGCAAGGCCAGCGTCTCGTCGGCCTCGACCTGGGGGGCTAGCGCCGCAGCCACCAGCGAGCGGATCTGGTCATTGCACTGCAGCAGCAGCGTGCTCAGTTCGGGGCTCAACGAGAGCTGGCCTTCGCGCAGCCGATCCAGCAAGGTCTCGACATGGTGGGTGAAGCCCACCACCGCATCCAGGCCGAAGATGCCGGCCGATCCCTTGACGGTGTGGGCGCAACGAAACAGCGCGTCCAGCAGCTCGCGGTCGTCGGGTGCGTCCTCGAGCTGCAGCATCAGCTGCTCGATGGCCTCGACCTGCTCGCGCGCCTCGCTGATGAAAGCCGGCAGCGCTTCAGCGATGAAGTCTTGCTCGCTGGACTTCACGCGCAAGCTCCGTTGCCGGTCTCGGCGAGCAGTGTGCCCAAACCCAGGGTCCGGCAGGCGCTGCGCAGCGGCTCACTCGGCGCGACCAGCTGCAGCCGGCGCGGCGTCAGCGCCAGCGCCAACGAAGCGAGCAGCTGCACGCCGGCCGCGTCAACCTGGTCGACTGCGCCTGCATCGACGAGCGCTGCGTCACCGTGCTGCCCACCGAGCTGCGATGTCAGCCAAGGCAGCCAGGCGCTTCGGGTTTCGGCGACGGTGTAGATCGTCAGCTCTGCGGGCAGTCGCAGCGGCTGGCTCGTGCGCAAGGCGTCTGGCGGGTCTAGGGTCAAAGCGGGGTTCGTCTCGGGATGCATGGCAGGCCTCTTTTGGTCAGGGCAGGATCAGCTTGGACACGGCGTCCAGCAGCTGCGGCGGGTTGAAGGGCTTGACGATCCAGGCCTTGGCACCGGCTGCGCGGCCTTGCGCCTTTTTCTCGTCCTGGCCCTCGGTCGTGAGCATGATCACGGGGGTGAACTTGTGGCGCGGGTGCTGTTTGACCTGGGTGACGAAGGCGATGCCATCCATGTTGGGCATGTTGACGTCGCTGACGATCAGGTGCACCTTGGCGGCCTTGTCGAGCTGGGCCAAGCCGTCGCGTCCATCGACGCCTTCGAGCACCTCGTAGCCGGCGCGCAGCAGCGCCATCTTCACGACGGTGCGCAGCGAACTCGAGTCATCGACGATCAATACGGTTTTGGCCATGGCATGGATTTCGGGCGCAGGAGCTGGCAACTTGAGCCCGCGTGCGCAGGGTTGTCAAAAGAAGGTGGTTTCGCTGCTGGCCTGGGCCGCCGCGCTGCCGCTGCCTGCTCGTTGCTCAGCCGTGGTGTAGCCCAGGCTCAGCAGCGCGGCCCAGTCGCCGGCGTCGGGTGCACGGCCCTCGGTCAGCGCTGTCTTGAGCCGCGCGGTGGCGCTGTTGATCGACGCGCTGACCTGGTCGAGGATTTGGCTGACCCGGTCCTGAAACTGGAAGGCTTGCATCAGCTGCTGCACCTGGACCTTGACCGCCTCACCGCGGGCGCGCAACTCGGCCGCGCGGGCGTTGAGCTGCGACACCGCGCCGTCGACATCGGCCACCACTTGGTGGATCGTCGCTTCAGATGCCTGGATCGCGCTGGCGCCGCGCACCGCCTGGTCGTCGGCCTGGGCCAGTGCCTGCTTCATCCGGTGGCCGAACTGCTGCACCTGTTCCTCGATGCGCCGGCCGGTCTCGCCCGATTCGCTCGACAGCCGCCGCACCTCGCTGGCGACCACCGCAAAACCTCGCCCGCTTTCGCCGGCACGCGCAGCCTCGATCGCCGCATTGATCGACAGCAGGTTGGTCTGGCGCGCGAGCTTGCCCACGTCCTCGGCCATGTCGCCGAGCTTGGCCGAGGCGGTCGAGAGCGAGCGCACCGACCCGAGCACCATGTCGCGCGATTGCACAAAGCCTTCCAGCGTGACGAGCAGCCCGCGCAATCGCTGCTCGCACAGCGCGAGCATCGCGGCGCGCTCGTCGATGTTGGTGTTGGTGTTGGCCAGGCCGGCTGAACCGGGGTCGGGCGGGATGATCAGCAGGTCGAGCTCGTTCAGGATTGCGCCGAAGCCCTCGAGCAATTGGGCGGTGGCCTCGCGCATCTGCGCCTGGGCGGTGCCCACATGGGCGGTCCAGAGCTGCGCGGCCAGGTCCAGGCGGTCGCCGAACTCGGTCAGCGCCGAGCGGGTGGTGGACTTTGGGGGCGCTGGTGCGAACCAGCGTTGCCACAACGTGGGCCGGCGCTTGGCGGCAGGCAGCAGCGTCGACAGGTCGGTGGCGGACAGGGCGGCGCTTGGCTCGTTCATGGGGATGAGGCGGCTCGGATAGCAGGTGGTCCCTCACTATCGGCGCAGCGCCGGGCTGGCTTTAGCCTGAAAAGCGGCGTGATGGGGGCCTTGTTCCGGCCCGGGTTGGGCCGGTCGCCAGCGCCCATCAGCCGCTGCCGTGGGCTGCACATTTCGGCCCCGCGCTGACGCCGAACACGGCCGAACGAGTGCCCACACCGTGCTAATCTGCAGGGGCAATGCTGTGTGTCCGAAGCTTCCCATCCGCGCTGTGCCTGACCCGGTTACTGGAGACAAGATGTTGTTGACCCAATCCCACGTCCGCGGGCCGAACGAGCCGCCGATCCGCGACCTCACGCTCGGCGGCTTGCTCGCCTGGGCGGCCGAGACCGCGCCCGACCGATTGGCGCTGATCGCCGGCAAGCCCGACCCGGCATCGCGCCGGCAATGGACTTATGCCGAGTTCCATGCCGAGTCGCTGCGCACCGCTCGGGCCTTGAGTGCGCGCTTCAAGCCCGGCGAGCGGGTGGCGGTGTGGGCGCCCAACATCCCCGAGTGGCCGATGATGGAGTTCGGCGCGGCGCTGGCCGGGCTGGTGCTCGTCACGGTCAACCCGGGTTTCAAGGCCGGCGAGGTCGAGTATGTGCTCAAGCAGTCGCGCGCCGCCGGCGTGTTCGTCGTGCCGGGCTTTCGCGGCAATCCTATGCTCGCGACGGTTCAGGCGATCGCGCCGAACTGCCCCGAGTTGCGCGAGATCGTTTGTTTCGACGACTGGGCGGACTTCCTGGCCAGCGCCGACGCGCACCAGTCCTTGCCGCTGGTTCAGCCCGACGACCCGGTGATGATCCAGTACACCTCGGGTACCACCGGGTTCCCGAAAGGCGCGCTGCTGACCCACCGCGGACTGGTCAACAACGGCGCTCACACGATGGACCGCATGGGTGTGGCCGACGGTGCGGTCTGGGTCACGACCATGCCTTTGTTCCACACTGGAGGATGCGTACTCTGTGTGTTGGGTGCAGTGTCCCAACGCGCGACCCAGGTGCTGGTCGAGGCTTTCGACCCCGGACTGGTGCTGTCGCTGATGGGTCAGTACCGCGCCGCGGCGCTGCTGGCGGTGCCGACGATGTTGGTCGCGATGCTCGAGCACCCGGCCTTCGAGACCACCGACTTGTCGTGCGTGAAGGCGATCTGCTCGGGTGGATCGACCGTGCCGGCGA
>CALQBT020000146.1 GCA_943328885.2 Bordetella parapertussis
AGCCACGACACCAGCAAGAATAGCTTGTTGCGGACCAGGTAGATCGAATCGTCCAGCGGCACGTTGTAGTCGGCAATCTGCAACGAATGCACGAAGCATTGGATGCTGCTTTCATAGCCCTCCAAGTCGATCTTGGTCTCGACCATGGCGAGGTCGGTTGACTTGGGACACAGCGGCTTGCCCGGGTACAACTGTGTCTCTGACGCCCTGAGAGCAGAAGCCTGCGGCGCCGGCAGAGGCGCGAAAGCCGGCAACTGCGTGGCTTCTTGCAACGAACTGGTCTGGACCGGCGCATCCGTGCAATCCATCACCACCAGCGCCTGAGCATTGAGCGCATTGGCCACCTGGCGCGACCAACAAGGGCCGTAAACCTGGAACAAGCCGGGCACCAGACGCATCACCGATGCCTCGATCAACATGGTGCGCACCGCCGCGAGCTTGGTGTTGAGGCGTTTGGCGTCGGCGACCAGCTTCTGGTAGCCATCGAGCTGCGCCAGCGTCGGTGCCTGCACGTTGAGCACCTTCTCGTAGTGGTACATCTTCCAGGCGAAGTAGATCTTCTCCGGCAAGTGTTCGCCGATCAAGTCCTGGTGCTCGCGCAGCGCCAAGTCAGCCTTGTGCAGTTCGGAGCTCTGGAACGACAGGTAGACCGTCAGCAGCAATGTCAGCAGGCCGATCAGGTAGGGCGTGATGAGCGCAGCACGTTGGCTGAACCGACCCGTCACCGTCTCGCGCCGGTGCAACTCTTCCAAGGTGATGCCAGCCTCGGCAGAGACCCGGTTCATGGCTGCGACCAGCGGCGCACCGGCCGGACACTCGCCACGCGCCAGCGCCTGCACTGCGGCATCGATCTCCGCGAACAGGCTGTTGTTCTCGGCCAGTTGGCCGGTGCGCAGCGCATGGCGCGCCAGCAAGCGCGCATCGGGCAAGACTTCGGCGATGCTCAGGGCGTCCATCTGCAATTCGACCTGGCCTGCGTGAACGGCCTGCCGCTGACTAACGCAACAGACCCGTCAGCCAGCCCTGGATTGTCTGGCAGGCACAAGGCGCGCCGGGCGGGCCGGGCCTGACCGCCCAGCACCAGCCCTGCGGCGTGACGCAGACTGTGCCCGGCGGCGCATTGACAGGCTGCGCCGAGACCTCGACCAGCCAGACCATTGCCAGAGGCAAGGCCAGCAGGAATACGCGTCGCAAGCCGGTCATCGAATCGCTCCTTGGATGGTCAAAACCACCACCGTCTCACCAACCCGGCATGGCTTGCGCCGTTGCGCTGTTTGCTTGCGCGGTTTGCAAAAGCGGTGACTTTCATCATGTCGAGCGGACTGCGGATGTCCAGTGTCATTCGTGGGGTAAGCAGTCCAGCCCGGGCCGGGCCAGCGACGCTTCAGGCCGTGGTGGCTGAACTTGTCGATCACGCTATCGATCTTTGACGCAGGCATGGCAGAGGGCCGCCCGGCGCCAAGCACATCAGCGCGCGCAGAAGCCGAGACAATTGGTCGAGTCGCGCTGGCAATGCTCAGCGCACCCGGATCAGCCCTTCCTGCGCCACGCTGGCCACCAGTTGACCGTCGCGCGACCACAGGCTGCCACGGCAAAATCCGCGGCCACCGGTCATCAAGGGCGAATCGCTCTGGTAGAGCAGCCAATCGTCGAAGCGGAAATCGCGGTGGAACCACATCGCGTGGTCAAGGCTCGCGCACAGCAGGCCGGGTTGGGCGAAGTTCAAACGGTGAGGCTGCATCGCCACACGCATCAGGCTGAAGTCCGAGGCATAGGCCAGCATCGCCTGATGGACCAGCGGGTCGTCGGGCAGCCTGTGGGCCGCGCGCATCCAGTGCAGGGCCTGGGGCGGCCTCGCGTCGGGATTGAGCGGGTCTAGCGGGTCGACCGAGCGAAAGTCCAGCGGGTGGGCCTGCTGCAGAAAATCCTGCATCCGCTCGGGCATCTGGTCGCTGATCGCACGCTGGCGCAGGTGCTCGTCGACCAGGCCCTCGGGGGGCGGCGCTGACGGCATCTCGCCCTGGTGCGAAGGCCCGTCCTCGGGCCTGTGGAACGAGGCCGACATCTGGAAGATCTCCCGGCCATGCTGGATCGCCGCAACACGCCGCAGCGTGAAGCTCGCGCCGTCGCGAACGCGCTCGACCTCGTAGACGATAGGCTCGGACTTGTCGCCGGCGCGCAAAAAGTAGCCGTGCAGCGAATGGATGGTCTGGGATTCGGTCACGGTCAGGGCCGCCGCCATCAAGGACTGGCCCAGCACCTGACCACCGAACACCGCAGGGCTGCCGATGTCTAGGCTTTGGCCGCGAAACTGGTCTGGCTCCAGCGCTTCCAGGCCGAGCAATTCGACCAGATGTCGCAATGCTTGGCGCGTGTTCTCGGGCGCAGCCTGGGCTGCCTGCGGGGATTGGGGATCTTGGTCTGGGCTCATCGTGTCCCCATTGTGCCGAGCCGCCGTCGCCGCGCCGGGCCAGAATGGCAAGCCATGTCCGTGACAACGCCTCCAGCCCGACTGATGCCCTCGCCCGCGTCACCTGTGTCGGGTCCGCTGTCGTCCAAGCTCAGCCCACCCAGCGTCACCGCCAACCAGGTGCCCCGCGACGCGATCGGCCAGGGCATCGTGGCCGCTGGCGCGGTCAAACTGGTGCTGGTAAGGGCCCCCGCTGGCTTTGGCAAGACCACCGCGATGGTGCAGGCGCGCGAGCGCATGGCCGACCACGGCCTCGACACCGCCTGGCTGACACTGGACCGGGCCGACAACGACGTGCCGCGCTTCCTGGCCTGCCTGCACCAGGCCTTGGCACAGTTCGTCGTCGACCTGCCCGCGGGCGCAGCACCGCTGACACTGATGGACACGCTGGGCCGACACGGCGCGCCGTTTGCGATCTTTCTCGACGACTTCGAGCTGATCACCGACCCCGCCGTGCTGGGTCTGCTGCGCGAGATCATCGACCATCTGCCGCGCCGAGGTCAGCTGGTGCTGGGATCGCGCAGCCTGCCCGATCTGGGGCTGGGCCGGTTGCGCGCGGCCGGCCAACTGCTTGAGATCGACACCGAGCACCTGCGTTTCTCGCTGGCTGAGACCCAGCAGTTCTTCGCGCTGCGCCAAACCGGAGGCCAACCCGGTGCCGCAACTGCCGATCTGCAGCGCCACCTGCCCGACCTGCACCGCAAGACCGAGGGCTGGATCGCCGCGCTATGGCTCGCCTCGATGGCGCTCGATGACCTGCATGCCCGCCACGGATCGGTGGCAGGCTTCGTCGCCCAGTTCTCAGGCAGCAACCGCGCGGTGGCCGAGTTCCTGGCAGAGGACGTGCTGGACCGGCAAAGTCCAGAGATCCGAGGTTTTCTGCTGCGCACCAGCTTGCTGCGCCACCTCAATGCGCCGCTGTGCCAGGCCTTGAATCCGCGCAGCGACAGCCGACGCATCCTCGAGCAACTCGACGCCGCCAACCTGTTCATCACGCCGATCGCCAGCGCCGATCCAGATCCGGCGCAGCCGCGCCAGGCGCCAGAGCGGGAATGGCGTTACCACAGCCTGTTCGCGGATTTCCTGCGCGCCCAACTCCTGCGCGAGCAACCCGACGAGCTCGCCCGGCTTCATCTGGCCGCCTCAGGCTGGTACGAATCACAAGGCCGACCGGTACCGGCGATAGACCACGCGATCGAGGGCGGCGACATGCCTTACGCGATCGAGCTGCTCGACCAGCACGCGCTGGTGTTTCTTGAGCAAGGACGGATGCGCCTGCTGGCGCGCTGGTTTGCCGCCCTGCCCGCCGCGCTGCTGCGTGCGCACCCGGTGCTGCAGGTGGTCTCGCTGTGGGCCTGCATGCTCACACGCGGGCCCTGGGAGGCGATGGCGTTGCTGCGCCAGTCGGGCTGCGAGCACAGCGACGATCCGGTCGTGCTCGCCCATGTCAACGCGCTGCAACCGATGCTGCTGGCGATGATGGACCGGATGGAAGAGGCCCACGACATCGGTCGCGAACACCTGGCCAGGGTTCCCACCGGCCAGCCTTTTGCCGACAGCGTGCTGTGCAATGCGATGGCCCATGTGATGGGCGTTCTGGGTGAGCGCGAGCAGGCCCAGCGCCTGCTCGATGCAGCGCGGCGCGGCCAACAAAGCCCGGGCTTCAACCGCATGTACAGCGAGTCGGTCGAAGGCCTGCTCGACCTGCAGCAAGGCCGGCTGCGCCAAGCAACCGCGCGGTTCCGTCTCGCTGTAGGCGGTGGCCAGACCGGTGCGCTAGACGCCAGCTACCCACCCAGCCACGGCAACGCCTGGGCTGGTGTGCTCTACGCCGGCGCGGTCTACGAGGCCCACCAGCTGGCCCAGGCCGAACACCTGCTCAACGTCTACCTGCCGCTGGCGCGCGATGTCGGACTGCCCGACCACATGATCCTGAGCCACACGATGCGCTCGCGCATCGCCTTCCAGCGCGGTGACATCGACGCGGCACTGGGTGCGATCACCGAGCTGGAATACCTGGGCCATCACCGCCAACTGCCTAGGGTGGTGGCCAGTGCCAGGCTCGAGCGCGCCCGCATGCTGATGTTGCAAGGCCAGGCCGAGGCCGCCAGCCAGGCGCTGGACCGCGCCGACGACGCGCCGGTGTGGCAGCGCGTGGCCAAGCGCCAACTCACAGCCCATGATGTCGACGACCTGGTCATCGGCCGGCTGCGCTGGCGCAGCTTGTTCGGTGACGCCGCGCTGGCAGCCCAGGAAGCAGAGCTGCTGGTACGTCAGGCACAAGGCGCGCTGCGCCAACGCCGGGCGCTCAAGCTGCAGGTGCTTCAAGCGGTGGCGCTACAGCGTGCCGGCGATGCTGCAGCAGCCCTGCTCCTGATGAGCGCTTTGCTCAAGCGCGCCAGCGTCGAGGGCTTTGTTCGCTTGCTGCTCGACGAAGGGCCTAGCGTGGGCACGCTCGTGCGCCGTGTGCACGCCGCGCTGCACGAAGCCGCAGGCGCCCGGCCCGACCCGATCTTCGACGACTACCTGCAGCGCCTGCTGCAGATCATCGGCACCGAGAACGACGAGGTGGGTGCAGATCCGGCCGGCGCGACGCTGGCCGAAGCGCTGACCCGCAAGGAGATCAGGGTGCTGCAGTTGCTGGCCGAGGGTTATAGCAACAGTGCGATGGCCGAAAAACTGTTTGTCAGCGACAGCACCGTGCGCACCCACTTGCGCAACATCAACCTCAAACTCGACGCGCGCAGCCGCACCCAGGCCGTGGCGATCGCACGCCGGCTCGGGCTGATGCGATGAGCGAGGCGCTGGGCCCGGGCTCGCGGCTGCAGCGCAACAGCGCGGCTCACGGCCGCTTGAACACCGGACTGGCCGTCGGGTCGCCGGTCGGGCTGATCGCGCTGTTCGCGCTGGTCGGCTGCGTCGAGGTGCCGACCACACGACTGTCCGAAGCCGCCGCCAGTCCGCTGAGCGACCTCAACCTGGTGAAGGTCACGGTCCCGCCGGTACTGCGGGCCGCGCACCAGCAGGTGTACGCGCTGCCTGCCGTCCACGATTGCATCGCGTTGGTAACCGAGATCCACAGCCTGGACGAAGTGCTGGGCCCTGACCTGGACCTGCCCGCGCCGGCCAGCGACAAGAGCCTGGCCGAGCGCGGCAGCGTGCTGGCAGGCAACGCCGCGCTGGACGCGATCAAGAGCGCCGCCGAAGGCCTGATCCCTTACCGGGGATGGGTCAGAAAGCTCAGCGGAGCCGAGCGCAGTTCCAAGGATGTGGCCGCAGCGATCAACGCCGGCCTGGTGCGGCGCGGTTTTCTCAAAGGCCTGCGCCAGGCCTGGGACTGCCGCTGAGCAGCGCCAGCCCCAAGCGCGCTACTTCCAGGCGAACACCGGCTGCTCGAAATGCGCCACCCGGGTCGGCCGGTCCAGCACGCAGACCTCGCGGAACTGGTAGATCAGCGCGGCCGTCGGCGCAGCAATCCAGTTGTCGCCCACCGGCATCTTGAGCACCGGATGCTCGCTGCCTTCGAGCGGTTCAAGCAAGGGCGCATCGGCGCGCAGGAACTCGTTGATCGGGATGCGGTGGATGCTCGCCACCTCGGCCGGGTCGGGCTTGAGCTTGCGCGCCTCGCCGGCCCACATCACCACCGGAATCATCGCGAAGCCCGAGCGGGTGATGAAGGTGTCGAGCCGGCCCATCACATCGGCCTCGGTCAGCTGCAGGCCGACCTCCTCGGACAGCTCGCGCAACGCGGTCTGCTCGGGCGTCTCGCCCTCGTCTATCCTGCCGCCAGGCAAAGCCCATTGGCCGGCGTGGCGACGCAAGTGCTTGGCGCGCCGGGTCAGGATCAACGCGGCCTCGGTGCTCCAATGACCAGATTTGGTCAGACCCCACAGGCCGGAGCCCGGGCCCTCGTCGGCGATCACCAGCGCGACCGCGGCGCGCTTCAGACCGGTCTCGTCAGGCGCGTGCAGCGGCCAAGCGGCAAGCCGCTCAGTGACCAGTTGGCGCAAGGCCTCGTCTCTTTGCATCGGGTTGGGCCGGGTCGGTCAGTCGTGGAACACTGGCGCGCGCTTTTCGAGATTGGCGCGCACCGCCTCAAGCTGGTTGGGCTGACCCATCAGCGCGACCTGCTCGACCGATTCGGCCATCAGCAGTTCGGCCGAGCTCGCGCCCAGCGTCTGGTTGGCCAGGTTCATCAGCCGCTTGTCGGCGCGCATCGCGTGCGGGTTGCGCTGCGATATCGCCAGCGCCATCGAACGCGCCTCGGCCAGTGGGTCGGCACAAACCCTTGTCGCCAAGCCCAGTTGCACGGCTTCATCACCGCGCACCAAGCGACCGGTGAAGGTCAGCTCGCGAGCATGGTCGTCACGCACCAAGCCACGCATCAGCGCCACGCCCGCCATGTCGGGCACCAAACCCCATTTAAT
>CALQBT020000147.1 GCA_943328885.2 Bordetella parapertussis
CGTTGCGGCTTCGAGGGCCAGGCGGATCGACTCAGGCAGGGGTGCGTTCATGTCGGTTCTCCACGGTGCCAACACGCTCGACGCCAAATCCACCGCGTGCAGCTGCGCAGCCCGCGGTGTCCCTGTGGCTTCGCCTTCGTCCGCTCTGCGGCCGGTCGTCTAGCGTTACGGCTTCGAGGGCCAGGCGGATCGACTCGGGCAGGGCTGCGTTCATGGCGGGCTCACTCCAGGCGGGGGTATGAGGCAGTGTAGGAAATCGAACCAGCCCTGTGTCATTTTTGTTGACCCTCGCCGCAAGACAGCTCGTCATGCTCTGCAGGCAAGCTCAATTCGGTCATTGGGACTGGCCATTGGTCTGGCGTGCTGTGCGTGCGGCTTCGCGCTGACCGACTTGACATCGCTCATCTCCGTCGCCGGGTGATCGCGGGACGATGGCAGCAGGAGGTCTGGTCCCATGCCGCAAGCCGATTCGCCCGCTGTCAGCGCCAGCGCTGCCCATGCCGAGATGGTGGCCCAGCTGCGCCGCTGCACCGGGGCCGTCGAGTTGATTGAGACCCATCTGTCCTCGCTGCTGCTGGTGGGCGATGTCGTCTACAAGCTCAAGAAGCCTGTGCGTTTTGGCTTTGTCGACTTCTCGACCCTGGCCGCGCGCCGCGCTGCCTGCGAGCAAGAGCTGCGCTTGAACCGCCGCACCGCGCCGGCTTGGTACCTGGGGCTGGTGGCTGTGCGGCAGGGCGCTCGCGGCGTTTGTTTCGCGGCACCCGACGACGAGGCCGCTGGGCCGCTGCTTGACTGGGCGGTGCAGCTGCGGCGCTTCGACGACCACCAGCGCCTGGACCGGCTGGCGCAGGCCGGTCTGTTGACGGCGGCAATGGTCGACCGGCTGGCCGAGACCGTCGCGCGATTCCACCAGCGGCTGAGCCCGGCGCCGCCGGACCCGGGTGCCGACCAGGCCACCCGGCGCTGGGCGCGAGACAACCTGGCCGAACTCGCCGCGCTGGTCGAAGGCTCGGTCGCCGCCGAGGTGGCGGCGCTGCAGCGTTGGACCGAATCGCGCGCTGCCGAGCTGTCCGCCCTGATGCAAGCGCGGCGGCGCCGCGGCTGCGTTCGCGAGGTCCACGGCGATCTGCATTTGGGCAACATTTTCTGGGCCGATGGCGAGCCGGTGCTGTTCGATGCGCTGGAGTTCAACGAAGCGCTGCGCCAGACTGACACCATCGGCGACCTCGCGTTCACCTTCATGGACTTGCAAGCCCACGGTCTGCCGCGGCTGGCATGGCGCTTCATCGGCGCGGCGCTGGAGGCTTGCGGCGACCAGGCCGCGCTGCCGCTGCTGGCCTGGTGGGCGGTGTACCGCGCCGCCGTGCGGGCCAAGGTGGCGTTGCTGGGCGCTGCAGCCTTGGGCGATGCCGCAGCGCAGCAAGCGGCGCGGGCCGCCTCAAGGCGCTACCTCGATGTCGCGCTGCGCTTGGCAGGCCTGGTCGGTGAGCAGGCCAGGCCGCGGTTGGTGCTGATGTTCGGTCTGTCGGGTGCCGGCAAGAGCCGGGTGGCCGGCTTGCTGGTCGAGCGCCTGGCCGCGGAATTCCTTGCTTGGGGCGGCGCGCTTCGGCTGCGGTCGGACGTCGAGCGCAAGCGGCTGTTCGCGCTGCCGCCAACGGCTCGAGGCGCGCCGGGGCTCTACAGCCAGGCGTCCAATCGCCGCACCTACGACCGACTGCAGCAGCTGGCCGAGGTGGTGCTTCAAGCCGGGGTGTCGGTCGTGGTCGACGCCGCCAGCCTGCACCGCCGCGAGCGCGACGCGATGCGCGCGCTCGCGGCGCGCCACCAGGCCTGGTTCACGCTCTTGGTCTGCGACGCGCCGCTGCCGGTGCTGCAGGCCAGGGTCGAGCAGCGGCTGCGCCAGGGTGCTGATGCCTCGGATGCCAGCATCGAGGTGCTGGCCTGGCAGCAGCGCATCGCCGAATGGCCGGCTAGCGACGAAGCGGCAAACTGTGTTCGACTTGACACCGACGTGCCCGAATCCGAACTGGCCGCGCGGGTTCAGGCCTTGGTGTTGGATGTCGGGCGTTGATTTTAAAAGTTAGGGTTGGCGTGGCCACAGCGCCCACAGCCGCAGCGGCTGTTTCATGCGGCCGGCTTGCTGCTCGGCGGCCTCGCCGCCGCCCCAGAAGTAGTCGACCCGCACCGCGCCGGTGATCGCGCTGCCGGTGTCCTGGGCCATCACCAGCCGGCGCAGCGGTGTGGCCGACAGCGGCTCGGTGGTGTCTAGCCACAGCGGTGTGCCGTAAGGCACGGCCAGCGGGTCGACCGCGACCGAGCGTCCAGCGCTCAGCGCCACGCCTTGGGCGCCGCGCGGGCCGGTCGGCACGGGCAGCGGCGCTGACGCCGCGCTTGCATCGGGCAGCGCTTCCTCGCGGAAGAACACCACCCGCGGGTTACTCCACAGCATCTGCTGCAGCCGCTGCGCGCTGGCGCGCTGGCCCCAGTCACGGATTGCTGGCCAGTTCGCGCCGTCTGCGCGCAGTTCGCCCTGGTCGATCAGCCAGCGGCCGACCGAGCCATAGGCTTGGTCATTGTGGCCAGCAAACGCGAGCCTGACCTGTCGCTCACGGCCGTCGGGCTCGGTCAGTCTGAGCCGGCCCGAGCCCTGAATTTGCAGCACCAGCAGGTCGAGCTCGGTCGCGACATAGGCGATCTCCTGGCCGCGCAGGCTGGCGCTGGCTTCGCCGGCCAACTGCTGACGGGTCCAGTAAGGCCGGCGTTTGGCCAGGTCTGGTGGCGGACGGTGAAGCGCGACCGTGAAGCCCGGCCGCGGCAGCCGGCTGGCCAGCAACAGCGGCTCGAAGTAGCCTGTGGCCAGGCCCCGGGTCTCGCCTTCCATCGATTCGACCCGATAAGGCTGCAACTCGCGTTGCAGGAAATCGCGCGCAAAGCTGTCGTCGGGTGGCGAAAAAGCCGCTGCGCGGGCACACACCGAAGCCCAGCCCGGGGCCGGTCTGGCGCAGCCTGCGCGCAGCGCCGGCCACAACTCGGCGCTGCGGTCGGCGTGCCAGTCCGGCAGGGTCGACCAGTCCACTGGCACCCAGCGGGCGCGCGCTTGCAGCATCGGCGCGGCCGGTGCCCGGGTACCGGTTGCGGTCGCGGGCACTGCAGGCGCAGAGGCTTCAGGCGTCACCGGCGTGGGTCGCAAGGGCGCAGGCGCAGGCGCAGGCAAGCGCTCGGGCGGGGCCGTCGCGCAGGCGCTCAGCAAGGCCAGCAACGCGGCCAGCAAGGCTGGGGATAATCGCGGCATGTGGCTGATTTTGCTGGAAGCGCTGGGCGCACTGCTGGTGTTGATCCTGATCGTCTGGTGGACGATGTTCTCGGGTCGGCGCGGCGGCGAGCGCTCGACCGACGACGAGCCGCCGCGCTGAGGCCGCCGTCTCAGTGCCGGCCTGACGGTGCTGACAAGCCCTGCGCCGCCAGGATGTCGTGGGCTCGATCGCTGGTCCCGCGCGCCACCCGGCCCGTGATCGCCAGTGCAGCGCCGCCGGCCAACATGGTCTCGAAGGCCTGTCGAACCTGCTCGGCGCTGACCGATCGCATGCGTGCCAAGCCCTCGTCGCGCGAGCGCAGCCGCCCCAACACCAGCAGGTCGAGTGCAGCTTCCTCCAGCCGCCGGCCAGGCTTCTCCAGGCCGCGCAGCCGGCGCACCAGGATTTGGTTGCGGGCGCGTTCCAGGTCCACCGGCGCGATCGACTGCACCTGGCTGCGCAGCAGGCCAGCCATCGCCGCCAGGCAATCTTCGAGTTGCTTCGGCGCGGTCGACGCTTCGATCACGAACTGACCGCAGCCGTCGATCACGTCGGCCGAGCAAGCGGCGTAGTAGACCAGGCCGCGCTGCTCGCGCAGCTGGTCCATCAACGGCGAGCTCATGCCCTCGCCCAGCAAGGCGGCAGCGACCGCGCCAGTCGGGTCGTCGGCTTGCAGCGGCGGGATCGAAAAGCCCAGCACGCAGTGGGTCTGGCTGCTGCCGGCCTGCGCCTTGGTCTTCAACCCGCCGAACCAGGTTGGCGTGGCGATCAGGTTTGGCTGGCCCTGGGGCATCGCGCCGAAACAGGCCTCGGTCTGGCGCACGATGGCCTCGTGGTCCACCGCCCCGGCTGCGGCCACCACCACGTTGGCGCCGGTATACAGGCGCTGCAGATGGGCCACCAGGTCGGCGCGGGCAAAGCGCTCGATGTTGCGGCGCACGCCGATCACCGGCTGGGCCAGCGGGTGCAGGCTGAAACAGGCGCGGTCGAACAGCTTGTAGGCGCTGGCCATCGGGTCGTCTTCGTCATCGGTGAACTCGTGCAGCAGCACCTCGCGCTCGCGCTCGAATTCAGCTTCGGGAAAGGTGGCGTGCTGCACCAGGTCGCCCAGCATGCGCACGAACAGCCCCGCATCGGCGGCCAGACCACGCATGTGGAAAGCGGTGTGGTCCTTGTCGGTGTGGGCGTTGACCTCGGCGCCCAAGCGCTCGGCATCGAGGTTCAGGCGCTTCGCGTCGCGCTGGGTCGTGCCCTTGAACACCATGTGCTCGATCACATGGCCGATGCCGTTCAAGGCTTGACGCTCGTGGCCGCTACCGCTGCGCACGAACACGCTGACACTGGCGGTCTGCAGCTGTGGCATCGCGATCGTGACGACACGAACGCCGTTGGCCAGCGTCGTGCAACAAGTGTCTGGTGCGGCCCCGGGTTCGGCCATCAGTGCAGCGCGGCGCTGTCGACCAGCGCGAACTCGGCCACTGGCGACTCGAACCATTGGGCGTCTTCGGTGATGCACAACCAGCTGCCGCGCATCGAGCCTTGCGAGGTCGAGATCTGCGCCCAGCTGGTGTATTCGAACTGCTCGCCAGGTTGCAGCAGCGGCTGGTGGCCGACCAGCCCCAGGCCTCGCACCTGCTGCACGCCACCGCGGTGGTCGCTGATGTGCCAGTGGCGGCCGATCAATTGCGCGGCCACCTCGCCGGTGTTGCGTATCGTCACGGTGTAGGCGAAACCGTGGAGTTGTTGCGCCGCGTCGGTGTGCTCGGGCAGCGGGCGAACCGCGACGGTGGTGGTCAATCTTGCTTGTGCCATGCCTCATTCTAGGAAGACTGCCAGAATCCGTGGTTCTGCAGGCCATTGCCGCGATTGGCGTCCATGAGCAAAACCTTCCGCATCGCCCCCAGCATTCTGTCGGCCGATTTCGCCCAACTCGGCCAAGAGCTGCGCGATGTCATCGCCGCTGGTGCCGACTGGATCCATTTCGATGTGATGGACAACCACTACGTGCCCAACCTGAGCTTTGGGCCGATGGTCTGTCAATCGTTGCGCCCGCATGCGGTCAGGGCCGACGGCAGCCGGGTGCCGATCGACGTCCACTTGATGGTGCAGCCGGTGGACTCGCTGGCGCTGGCCTTCGCGCAGGCCGGCGCCGACCTGATCAGCTTTCACCCCGACGCCAGCGCGCATGTCGACCGCACGCTGCAGCTGATCAAGTCCGCGGGCTGCCAGGCCGGCCTGGTGTTCAACCCGGCCGAGTCGATCGACGTGCTGGAATGGGTGATCGACAAGGTCGACCTGGTGCTGGTGATGAGCGTGAACCCGGGCTTTGGTGGGCAGAGCTTCATCCCCGGCGCGCTGCGCAAGGTCGAGAAGCTGCGACGCATCATCGATGCCCATCAGCGCGAGACCGGACGCGATATCCGGCTCGAGGTTGACGGTGGCATCAAGACCGACAACATCCGTGCGGTGGCCGACGCCGGTGCTGACACCTTCGTTGCCGGCAGCGCGATCTTCGGCCAACCCGACTACCGGACGGTGATCGACGCGATGCGCGCCGAGCTGTCTTCCCTCGAATCCGCCAAGGAGGCACGATGAAGCAATGGTTCACCGCAGCGATGATGATGCTGGGTATGTGGGGCTTGGCGGGTCCGGCGCGGGCCGACGACGCGCTCAAAGCGAGTCTTGCAGGCGCACAGCGAACGCCCGACTACGCCGCGCGCGACGCTTGGCGCCACCCCTACGAGACGCTGAGCTTTTTCGGCATACGCCCCGACATGACGGTGGTCGAGCTCAGCCCCGGTGGCGGCTGGTACACCGAGATCCTCGCGCCCTATCTGCGCGGGCGCGGTCGGCTGATTCTGGCCGCTGCCGACCCCGAATCGATCGAGGCCTACTCTCGGCTCAGCGCTGAGCGGCTCAAGGCCAAGCTGCAGGCCCAGCCGGCGGTCTATGACAAGGCGCAGACGACGGTCTTTGCACCGCCGGCCAAGCTGCAGTACGCTGCGCCCGGTAGCGCCGATCTGGTGCTGACCTTTCGCAACGTCCACAACTGGGTGGCGCATGGTGATGCGGCGGTGCTGGCGGTGTTCAAAAGCGCGCACGACAGCCTGAAGTCCGGCGGCGTGTTCGGTGTCGTCGACCACCGACTGCCTGCCGACCGGGTGCAGGACGCCAAGGCCAGTAGCGGCTATGTCCACGTCGCCTATGTGTCGCGTCTGGCCGAGGCGGCGGGCTTCAAGCTGGCTGCGGCCTCCGAAGTCAACGCCAACCCGCGCGACCGTGCCGACCACCCGGGCGGAGTCTGGGCCTTGCCGCCGAGCTATGCGAACAAGGACCAGGACCGGGCCCGCTTTGAGGCGATTGGCGAGAGCGACCGCTTCACGCTGCGCTTCGTCAAGCCTTGAATTCCGCGCGTCGGCACGACCTGAGGAGGCTTGCCGCGCGCTTCACAAAGTCTGGCAACGGACACACCGCAGGAGATTTCCATGGCCATCTATGAACTTCGCACCTACACCGTCATCGTCGGCAAGATGAGCGAGGTGGTCGGTCACTACAAGACCGAAGGCTGGGCCGCGCTGGCCAAGCATCCGCAA
>CALQBT020000148.1 GCA_943328885.2 Bordetella parapertussis
ACGTAGTTGTCGGGGTCGCCGATCAGGCTGGCCACTTGCGTGTCATCGGAGTTCAGCAGCGTCGCGGTGAAGCGCGTCTGCAGCGCTTCCGACAAGCCCAGGTCCAGCAAGGCGTCCAGCGGTTCCTTGCCCTGCTCCGCGGCGATGTCGGCGAGTGAGCGTCCTTCCAGCGCTGCGTTCTCCGCGCTGGCCACTTCCAGCACTTGCAGCTTGTTCCATTCGCTGTTGAACGCGCGTTTGCCGCGCAGCGCCACCAGGTCGTTCTTCACCGCGGCGCGGAAGGCAGGGTCTCGGTACACCGCGATCAGTTCGTCGTGGCCATGGCAGGTCATTGCCGGCATCCAGGCAGGGAAGCCCTCGAACATGTACGCCGATTCCAGCGTGAAGTCCATGGTCAGCGGGCAGCAGGTCACTTCGCCCCACATGCGTGCGCCTCGGCTGCGCGCCGCTGCGATTTCCGCCAAGAAGCCGCTGGCCCGCGTGGGGTTGGCTGGGTTGTGCAGGAAGCCTGACACCAGCGTGGGTCGGCCATTGGCCAGCGCCAGCGCCTCCAACTCAGCGATGGAGGTGCAGGCGCCCTTGGTCGTCATGAACACACCGCGGCCGACCTCGCCCAGCACCCCGGTCAGCGCGCGCAGCTCACGCGCGTCGGCCAGCCGCGAAGGCATGGGAACGCCGCCCTCGCCGTTGTGCGGTTCGTTGGTGGTGGACGACAAGCCCACCGCGCCGGCTTGCAGCGCGCCCCGCACCAACTGGGCCATCTGCTCGATCTCGTCGTCGGTCGCTGCGCGCGATGACGCGTCGGCACCCATGACGTAGGTGCGCACCGAGGAGTGGCCGACGAATCCTGCCACGTTGGGCCCCACGCCCTGCCGCTGCAGCATGTCCAGGTATTGCGGGAAACTTTCGAACTCCCAACGGATGCCGGCGCGCAGCGCGGCGAGCGACATGCCTTCGACATGTGTGAGATTGCGCATCGTCAGGTCGCGGTGCTCGGGCCGGCATGGCGCAATGGTGAAGCCGCAGTTGCCCATCACCACCGTCGTCACACCGTTGGTCGGCGACGGGTCGGCCAACGGATCCCAGGTGATCTGGGCGTCGTAGTGGGTATGGCCATCGATGATGCCGGGCATCAGCACCAGGCCTTGCGCATCGAGGGTCTCGCGCGCTTGGCCTGTCACATCGGCACCGACGGCCACGATGCGGCCATCCTTCACTGCGAGACTGCCTGGGCGTGGTTCGCCGCCTGTGCCGTCGGCGAGCAGCGCATTTCGGATCAGCAGGTCATGCATGGTGTCTTCACTCCGCCTTGATGCCCAAGTCCTTGATGATGGGCGCCCACATCTTCTGCTCTGCGGTAATGCGGCGCACCGCTCCTGCGGAACTCGTATCGTCCGGCACTTCGGCGCCCAGTGCCAGAAAGCGGTCGCGCGTGCTCTGGCGCTGCAGGAAGGCCGAGATCTCCCGCTCCAGTTTGCTGACGACAGCTTTAGGCGTGCCGGCAGGCAAGGCCAAGCCAAACCAGGTTTCCACCTCCACGTCTGGAAACCCCTGCTCAGCCAGCGTGGGCACATCGGGCAGTGCTTTGGAGCGCTTGGCGCTGCTCACTGCCAGCGCGCGCAGCTTGCCCTCCTTGATCAATGGCACACCGGAGGGGTCGGTAAACATCATGTCGATCCGGCCTGCCATCACGTCCATGCGGGCCGGCGGGCCACCCTTGTACGGGATGTGCAGCATGCGAAAGCCAGCACTGCGCGCAAACAACTCGCCGGCCAGTTGTGCAGTGCTGCCCGTGCCCGATGAGGCCTGCGTCAGCTTGTTCGGGTTGGCTCGGCCGAAGGTCACGATGTCGGCAACCGATTTGAACGGCGAGTCCGGCGGCACCACCAGGATGGTTCCGTAGGCGATACCGGTCACCACGTGTTCGAAATCCTTCAGCGGATCGAACGGCATCCTGGCGTAGATCCACGGATTGATGGCGAAGGTCGCATTGGTGGTTACCACCAGGTTGTAGCCGTCGGGCGGCGACTTGGCCACCTGGTCGGCGCCGATGTTGCCGGTGGCACCGGGCTTGTAGTCCACGATCACCGGCTGGCCCAGCCGCGCCTTCAGTCCCTCTCCGATGATCTGCGCGAATGTGCCGGTCAGTGCGCCAGGACCGAAGGGCACGATGATCCGCACAGGCCGATCAGGATAGTCCGCCTGCGCCCGCACGAGGGGCGCTGCAACCGCCACAGCCGCGGCCAGCACTTGTCTCCTGTCCATCATTCGAATACTCCTTGGGACCCGCACTTGGCTCACGCGTCCCGGCGATGCTAGTGCGGTTCTGGCGCGCGGACAGCGACATTTTTTCGTGCGCTGACAGTCGGAAACCGACAGCTGATGGCTCGCGCAAGAAGGCGATGAGTGTGAACGAAAAAATATCGCTTTCGCCGCATGTCCCCCACTCCTAAACTGTCCAGCCTGAGACAACGCAATAGGCGGTTTGGATGGCACACGACCTGGTGGTGCGCGGTGGCACCGTCTATGACGGTACCGGCGCGCAGAGCATGGAAGACATGGACATCGCCATTGACAACGGCGTGATCGTGGCCATCGGGCGAGGATTGAGCGCCGGCAAGACAGAGGTGGACGCGCGCGGCCACATCGTCACGCCCGGCTTCGTCGACGTTCACACCCACTACGACGGCCAGGCCACGTGGGAGTCGCAGCTCAAGCCCAGCGGCTGGCACGGCGTCACCACCGCGGTGATGGGCAACTGCGGCGTTGGCTTCGCGCCGGTGCGGCCCGAACACCGCGAGCTCTTGATCCAGGTGATGGAGGGCGTGGAGGACATCGCGGGCCCAGTGCTGCACGAAGGCCTGGACTGGTCCTGGGCCAGCTTCGGCGACTATCTGGATGTGCTGTCCCGGCGGCCGCACGACATCGATGTCTGCGCGCAACTGCCGCATGCCGCGCTGCGCCTCTATGTGATGGGTGAGCGCGCCGCGCGCCTAGAGGAAGCCACCGCGCAAGATGCCGCGCAGATGCGCGTGCTGGCAGCGGAGGCCATGCGCGCCGGCGCCGTGGGCTTCTCGACCTCACGCACCTTGATCCACAAGACCGCCACCGGCCAGCCCTTGCCCACCTTGCATGCGACCGAGTACGAGTTGACGCAGATCGCGCTGGGGCTCAAGGATGCAGGCGGGGGCGTGCTGGAGTACCGCACCGACTTCGACACGCCCGAGCGCCGCCGCGCCGAGTTTGGCATCATGCGCCGCATCGTCGAGGCCTCAGGCCGCCCGCTCACCTTGTCGCTGTTCCAGGAGAACAAGACGCCCGACGGCTGGCGCGACTTGCTTGACATGGTCGAGTCCGCGTGGCGCGACGGCCTGCCGTTGCGCGCGCAGGTGGCGCCTCGACAGCTGGGCGTGCTGCTCGGCTTGCAAGGCACGGAAAATCCGTTTTGCCAGAATGCCAGCTACCTGCCCATCGCCCACAAGCCGCTGGACGAGCGCGTGGCCCTGCTGCGCGACCCGGCCCTGCGCGCGCGCCTGCTGGCCGAGCCGCGCCCTTCTCGTCGCGAGTACGCACACATGTTCCGCATGGACGGGTCGTTCGAGTACGCGGCGCAGCGCGAATGGTCGGTCCCGGCGATCGCCGCGCGCGAAGGCCGAACTTCTGGCGAAGTGGCATACGACCTGATGCTGGCCGACCAGGGCCGCAACTTCATCTACTACGCCGCGGCCAACTACACCGACTTCGGCTTTGGCGCGGTGCGCGAGATGCTGGGCAGCCCGGCGTGCATCCTGGGCCTGGGCGACGCCGGCGCGCACGTCACCACCCTGGTCGATGCGAGCTACCCGACTTTCTTTCTCAGCCACTGGGCACGCGATGCGGGCGCCGATGCCTTCGAACTCTCGGCTGCCGTGCGGCGCCTGACGCTGGACAACGCACAGGCGATGGGCTTGGCCGATCGTGGCGCGCTGCGCCTGGGCATGAAGGCCGACCTGAACGTCATCGACTTCGCGCGCCTGCGCTGCGAGCGGCCGTTCATGGCGTTTGACCTGCCCGCGGGCGGCCACCGCCTGCTGCAGAAGGCGGCCGGCTATGCGGCCACCATCGTGTCGGGTCAGGTCGTGTACCGGGAAGGCGAAGCCACAGGCGCGCTGCCAGGCCGCCTGGTGCGCGGTCCGGCGGCGACGCAACATGCATAGGAAAAAACAGCATGGAAGACCTTCTCCTCTACGAGCCGCACGAAGGCATCGTCACGTTGACGATGAAGCGGCCGCAGGTGCGCAACGCACTCACCGAGCAACATCAGAGGCTTGAGTTGGCCACCCAGTGCGCAAGGCCCGCGCTGGGCTGAAGGCCGGCGAAGGCCCGGGCGCTGCCGTCACGCTGATCCAGCGTTTCGGGTCCGCGGCCATGCTCGAGGTCCACCTGCACCGCCCGGTGCTTGACAGGATGTGCGCTCAACTGGCCATGGTGGACACCCAGAACCGCATCCATCGGCATCGAGGGCCGTGGCCGAGGCGGTTGGAATTTCCCACCGCCAGCCCGCATAATGCTAGCACCCAAGTTTTCCGTGGATCAGGGTAAATACTATATTTGATGGTGCTTGTATAAATCATCATAGAACCTTTGATCCAGCCGAGCAAGAGTCAAGCAGCCAAACAAAAATTCATCCTCAAAGGAGTAATATATGGAACCTCAAGAAACCTCCGAACTGATCGAGAGTGCGGGTCATGGCGACAAAACGAAGAACCGTTCTGCACTGACAATCTCGATTTTGGCCATGGTCTTGGCCATTGCCAGCCTGGGCGGCTCGAACTCCATGAAGGAAGCCACGCAAGAAAATATATTGGCGTCCAATGCTTATGCTTTCTATCAAGCAAAAAATATTCGGCAAACCACCTATAAACTTGCTGCCAACGATTTGGAACTTCAGTTGGCGCGCGAACCCAACATGAATTCTGATGCCAAAGCATTGTTTGAAAAGAAGATAGCAGAGTACAAAAAGACGGCCGAGCGTTACGAGTCTGAGCCCGAAACCAAAGAAGGCAAGAAAGAGTTGATGGTGCGGGCCAAAGAACACGAGGCCACGCGAGACCACGCGATGCGTCAAGACCCTTGGTTTGATTACGCTGAAGGTATTCTGCAGATCGCCATTGTCTTGCTCTCTGTCTCGATTGTGGCTTCGCTACCGGTTTTGTATTGGGCCGGCACGGTGTTGGGTGCGCTTGGATTTTTGAGTACCCTGAACGGATACCTTTTATTTTTCTAAGCGGGTGCCCTGTGTCGCGACGAATCAGTCGAACTTGCACGGCCGGACAGGCGGGGCGTGAGATCTGGCAGTACCGGGTCTCTTGAATCTGAACACCCTAAGGCTGCGCTGGCAGCAAAGCTGACTTCGTTGGATTCACCGAGCGGCGGTTACAGTTTTGAACTATTGGTGTGGCTGGGATGCTGAGGCTGATCGGCGTGATGATCGCGCTGGTGATACTGATTGCCGCTGGCGCTCATGCTGGACGAAGGTGGCGTGATCACCAGCGCTTTTCTCACGCTGGCGGCGACCGATCGCGACTGCTCGCTACTGACCGCGCCTGACCGCGGCTGAGCGCGACATAAGGCCGCAGGCCGCGACGGCGCGCTCAGTCGTCGGCGAAATCGGCCATCGGCGGGCAGCTACAAAACAGGTTGCGGTCGCCCCAGACGTTGTCGACCCGGCCCACCGGCGCCCAGTACTTGCCGCGACGCAACGCGGCCACTGGCCAGGCGGCGACCTCGCGGCGGTAGGCATGCGCCCAGTGGTCGGCGCAGACGGCTTGCGCGGTGTGCGGCGCGTGCTTCAGGGGGTGGTCGTCGCGCGGCCAGTCACCCGTCTCCACTTTGCGGATCTCGCCGCGGATCGCGATCATCGCGTCGCAGAACCGGTCGAGCTCGACCAGGGGCTCGCTCTCAGTCGGCTCGACCATCAGCGTGCCGGCCACCGGAAAGCTCAGCGTCGGGGCATGGAAGCCGTAGTCGATCAAGCGCTTGGCGACGTCCTCGGCGCTGACGCCCGAGCTGTCCTTGAGCGGGCGCAGGTCGAGGATGCACTCGTGCGCCACGCCGCCGCCGCGCAGGCCGGCGTGCCCGCCCGAGAAGTGGATGCTGTAATGCCCGGCCAGCCTGGCCGCGACATAGTTGGCCGACAGGATCGCGCCTTCGGTGGCGGCGCTCAGGCCGTCTGCGCCCATCATGCGCATGTACATCCAGCTGATCGGCAGCACCGCGGCGTTGCCCAAGGGCGCTGCTGACACGGCGCCGACGCCGCCCGCCACGCCGCCGGTGGCGTGTCGCGGCAGAAACGGAACCAAGTCCTCGACCACGCAGACTGGCCCCACACCCGGGCCACCGCCGCCGTGCGGGATGCAGAAGGTCTTGTGCAGGTTGAGGTGGCTGACATCGCCGCCGAACTCGCCTGGCGCGGCCACGCCGACCAGCGCGTTCATGTTGGCGCCGTCGACATAGACCCGCCCGCCATGCTGGTGCACCAGCGCGCACAGCGCCTTGACCTGGGTGTCGAACACGCCGTAGGTGCTGGGGTAGGTGATCATCACCGCGGCCAACTCGGTGCTGTGGCGCTCGCACTGGGCCTGCAGGTCGGCCAGGTCGACATTGCCCTGGGCGTCGCACTTGACCACCACCACTTGCATGCCCGCCATCTGCGCCGACGCCGGGTTCGTGCCATGGGCCGATTCGGGGATCAGGCAGATCCGGCGCTGCGACTCGCCGCGCGAGGCATGCCAGCCGCGTATCGCCAGCAGGCCGGCATATTCGCCTTGCGATCCGGCGTTGGGCTGCAAGCTGATGCCGGCATAGCCCGTGGCCTGCGCGAGCCAGGCGCA
>CALQBT020000149.1 GCA_943328885.2 Bordetella parapertussis
ACCTGTTTGGCGAGCGACCGGTGGTCGAGTCGGTGGTCGCCGAGACCGACGGCCGGGTGGTGGGCGTCGCGCTGTTCTTCACCAACTTTTCGACCTTCCTGGCCAAGCCTGGGCTGTACCTGGAGGACTTGTACGTGCAGCCGGCTTGCCGTGGCCAGGGCATCGGCAAAGCCTTGCTCAGCCACCTTGGCGCGCTGGCCAGCGCGCGCAACTACGGCCGTTTCGAGTGGAGCGTGCTGGACTGGAACGAGAACGCGATCCGCTTCTACGAAAAAATGGGCGCGACCGTGATGCCGGATTGGCGCATCTGCCGGGTCACCGGCGCAGCGCTGCAAGCCTTCGTGCCGAAGTCGACCGAGGATTGACCCAGTCAGCGGCGTTCGGCCCGGGGTTTGTTGACCTCAAGCCGGCGCTGCATCGATGGTCTAAGCTGTTGGCCATGACCCAAGCCGCTGCCGCAAACAAACCTGCGCCGCGATGTCGATCCACCTGAACCATCTGCCAGACATGACCCAGCCCCTGATCACCGCCTCCGCGCTGCACGCCCTGTTGGCCAGCACCTCGCCGCCGCAACTGTGTGACTGCAGCTTCGATCTCAGTGACCCCGGTGCGGGTGTTCGCGGCCACGCCGAGCGCCATCTGCCCGGGGCAATCTACCTGAACCTGGACCAGGATCTGTCGGCGCCCAAGAACCCGGTGGCTGGCGCGCCCAGCGCCGGGCGCCACCCGCTGCCCATGCGCGAGGCCTTCGCGGCCAGGCTGGCGGCCTTGGGCTTTCGGGATGACCTGCCGGTGGTGGCTTACGACGGCTCGGGCGGGATGTACGCGGCGCGGCTGTGGTGGATGCTGCGCTGGGTCGGCCATGCCCAGGTGCAGGTGCTCGACGGCGGTCTGGCGGCCTGGACTGCCATTGCCGGTGCGCTGCAGACCGGCCCAGTGCCGGCGCGCCCGGCCGGCCACTTCACGCTGCGCCCGCCGCTGGTCAGCACGCTGGACTTCGAGGATTTGCTCGACGGACTGGGTCGCGGTCCGCGCTTGATCGTCGATGCGCGCTCGCCCGACCGATTCCGCGGCGAAAACGAGACGCTCGACCCGGTCGGGGGCCACATCCCAGGCGCTGCCAATCGTTTTTTTCGCCACAACCTGGGTCCGGACGGCTGTTTCAAACCGGCCGACCAACTGCGTAGCGAATGGTTGGGCCTGATCGGCGACCGCCGGCCCGCGGACCTGGTCCAGCAATGCGGCTCTGGCGTCACGGCTTGCCACAACCTGCTGGCGCTGGAGGCTGCGGGCCTCGGGGGATCGGCGCTGTACCCGGGGTCGTGGAGCGAATGGTGCGGGAGGCCTCAGGCGCCGGTGGCCCCCGGCGCATGAAGACAGGACTCGCCGTTGGCCCAGGCGCCTGATCGCGGCAGAGCGCTCCCCAATCACCCTGGCGCAGCCCGGTAAGGCCCTGCTGCGGCACACTGGCGTTTTTTTGCCGAGGCAACGCCGCATGACCCCATCCACGATACCGACCACCGTCCTCGGCCACAGCGACCTGCGGGTGACCCGCATCTGCCTGGGCACGATGACTTTTGGCGAGCAGGTCGACCAGGCCACCGCTTTCGAACTCCTCGACCACGCGGTGGCGCGCGGTGTCAACTTCATCGACACCGCAGAGATGTACTCGGTGCCGGGCCGACGCCAGACCTATGGATCAACCGAGACCATCATCGGCCATTGGCTGGCTGCGCGACCGGGCATGCGCGGCCGCATCGTGCTCGCCAGCAAAGTGGCAGGGCCGGCACGCGGCATGGACTGGGTTCGCAATGGTGCCGACAACCTGAGCGCCGCTGACATCGTCCAGGCTTGCAACGACAGCCTCAAGCGCCTGCAGACCGATGTCATCGACCTCTACCAGATCCACTGGCCGAACCGCAACGCGCCGGCCTTCGGCGCGGTCTACCTCGATCCCGCCAAGGACCGCGAGTTCACGTCGATCCAGGTCCAGCTCGAGGCGTTCGCCACGCTGGTCAAGGCTGGCAAAGTGCGCCATATCGGGCTGTCGAACGAGACCCCCTGGGGCCTGGGCGAGTTCGTGCACCAGGCCGAGCTGCACGGCCTGCCGCGGGTGGTGTCGGTGCAGAACCCCTACACGCTGGTCAACCGGGTGGTCGACAACGGTCTTGACGAGAGCTTGCTGCGCACCGGCGTCTCACTGCTGGCTTACAGCCCCTTGGGTTTCGGCGCCCTCACGGGCAAGTACGACGGGCCGGGTTTCGATGCCGGTCAGCCCGAGCTGGGTCGGTTGTCGCGATTCGAGAGCATGCGCAAGCAGCGCTGGGGTCGGGCGGACAATCTGGTCGCAGCGCGCCGCTACAACGCGCTGGCGCGCGAGCACGGCCTGACGCCGACCCAGCTGGCGCTGGCGTTTTGCTACACCAGCTGGCGTGTGGCAAGCACCATCATCGGCGTGACCACGCGGGCCCAGCTTGACGACAACCTCGACGCCTGGGGCACGACGCTGACGCCCGAATTGCTGGCCGCTGTCGACCACATCCGCTGGGAGATCCGCGACCCTGCGCAGTGACATGGCCAGGAAAGAAAAACACGTCAGCGAAACCCCCGCGACGCAGCGACTTCGCGCTGCCGGGGTCAGCTTTACCGAGCATGTCTACGACTATGTCGAGCATGGCGGCACTGCCGAATCGGCGCGCTCTTTGGGCTGGCCCGAGCACGCGGTGGTCAAGACGCTGGTGATGCAGAACGAGCGCGCCGAACCGCTGATCGTGCTGATGCACGGCGACAAGCAGGTCAGCACCAAGAGCCTGGCCCGGGCGATTGGCGTCAAGAGCGTCGAAGCCTGCAAGCCTGAGGTCGCGCAGCGTCACAGCGGCTACCAGGTCGGCGGTACCTCGCCCTTCGGCATCCGCAAGCCCATGCCGATCTACGTCGAATCGTCGGTGTTGTCGCTGCCACGGCTGCTGATCAATGGCGGGCGCCGTGGCTACTTGCTGGGCCTGGCGCCAGCGGTATTGCTGGACTTGCTGGATGCGCAAGCGGTGACCTGCGCGCTGTGAGTCTCGGCTCGATCGGACAGGGCGCTGGCCCTCAACGCATCGTCGTCAAACCCATTGTTTTGACGCTGTCGGCTTGCGGTGATGCTGACGGCTCGGCCCACAGCACCAGACCGGGGTTGGCGACCGTTGCCTGCTGACCCGCCGGTGCCGGTATCTGGCGTTCCGGCGCTGCAGCCGAAGTCTCGGGACGGCCGGCTGACGGCCGATGCTCGCTGGACCACCAGGTGGCCCCGGCGATGGCGACGATGGTCGCGAGGTTGGCAAGCCAGGGCAACATCGCAAGCTTTGAGGGCGGGCAATTTTTCATGTGGAAAAGTATCGACGGCTGCTCCCGGCGGCTCAAGCCGACCGAGCCCCGCAAGCGGGGGGTATCGGTTGGCATTCGGGGCCTATTTTGCGCACATTGCTGCATTCTTTGTTGACTCTCAATGAAGGCAGCGCACTGGTGTGTTGCACCGCTTGTTGTCTCCTCTTGGACGCTGTCGTGGTGGCGCAGCGCCTTCAAAACTCCAGCCGCAGCGTCAGCCGCAGGCTTCGCGGTTCGGCCGGGTGCACATGGCGGTCGGCCTGTGCCGCCAAGCCGCGCGGCTGCGAGACGTAGAAGTACTGGATGTCGTCAACCCGGCGGTCGAACAGGTTGAAGACTTCGAGCGTGAGGGCGTTGTCGCGGCCCCAAGTGCTGGGCAGGCTTCGGCTGACGCGCAGCTTGGCCGTCATCGAAGGCGTCGATCGCACGCTGTTGTCCTCGACCATGGCGCCGGCGCCGAGGTAACGCCACTGCAGGCTGGCGCCGCTGGCGCCAAACCGAGCGACGCTGGCGCGACCGCGGATCGGCTGTGGCATCATCCGGCCCCCGAACGATCGCCGCTGCTGGCGGCTTGAGCGACCCAAGATGGACTTGAAACTGCCGATCACGATTCACGACGAACTGGACGAGGAGGTGATTGAATCCACCGGTATGCTCGACCTGGCCAGCGGCGAAATCCGCGATGTCAAGTACCTTGATTTCGACCCCGAGGTCGATGGTTTCCCTGCCGAGAAGCAGGACTACGACTTCACCTGCGGCATCCTGAGCAACGGCAGCAAGGAAGTCGAGTTTCGGATCGAGGTCGACGTGGTCGGCCGCAAATACTCGATCACGCCGAGTGAACTGCTGGAGGTCAAAGGCCGCGCTGCCAAGCTGTTCACCGCGCCGCCGGGTGGCCACCCGCCGCCCGAGCCTGCGCCCAAGCCTGGCGCCAAGCGCGGGCGCAGGTAGCTTGCCGGGGTTCATGCCCCACGCGGCCCGCGACGCATCGAGATGGGGAACCTGAAACGCCAGAGTTTTGGCAAGCTGCTGATCTCGGTGCTGAGCCTGGCGCTGGGGGCATCGTCAGGCCAGGCCTTGGCCGACGAGGTGTCGGTGGCGGTTGCTGCCAATTTCGCCGGTCCCCTGGCCAGGATCGCTGAGGGCTTTGCCGCGGCCACAGGCCACAAGCTGCGGGTCTCGGTGGGCGCAACCGGCAAGTTCTACAGCCAGATCGTCGCGGGTGCGCCGTTCGATGTCTTGATCGCCGCCGACGACGAAACGCCGAAAAAGCTGATCCTGCAAGGCCATGCGGTGGCCGGCAGTGCGTTCACCTATGCCATCGGCCAGTTGGTGTTGTGGAGCGCCCAGCCCGGACTGGTGGATGACCAGGGTGCGGTGCTGGCGTCAAGCCGGTTCAGCCGATTGGCGCTGGCCAACCCCAAGCTCTCGCCCTATGGTCAGGCTGCCATCAAGGTGCTCAAGTCGCGTGGCCTGACCGACGCGGTCACGCCCAGACTGGTGACTGCCGAGAGCCTAGGCCAGGCTTTCCAGTTCGTTGCGACCGGCAACGCCGAACTCGGTTTTGTTGCGCTGTCGCAACTGATGGTGCCGGGCAAGCTGGCAGGCGGTTCGCACTGGCGGGTGCCGCGGTCGCTGTACGGCGAGATCCGGCAAGACGCGGTACTGCTCAAACCCGGCGAGAACAAGCCGGGCGCTGCTGCTTTGCTGGCCTGGCTCAAGACCGCGCCAGCCCAGTCGGTGATCCAGGCCTATGGCTACGGCCTATGACTTGGCTCAGTGCTTGTGCTCGGTCGCCGCACCCAAGGCCTTGACCGGCGCGTTCACTGCGATCGTCTCTTTCTTGCCGTCCTTGCCCTCGACCAGCAGGGTCAGCGCGACCGAGTCGCCGGCCTTGAGCGGCGCCTTCAGGTCCATCATCATCACGTGGTAGCCGCCGGGCTTGAGTTCGACCACCTGGCCTGCAGGCAGGTTCAGCGCGCTGACGGCGCCCATCTTCATGGTGCTGCCCTCCATCTTCATCTGGTGGATCTCGACCACGCCGGCTGCTGGTGAACTGACCGAAATCAGCCTGCCGCCCTGGGTCGAGATCAGCTGCATGAAGGCGCCGGTGGCTTTTTGCTCGGCCACGGTACCTCTCACCCAGGCATCCTTGACGCTGGTCTGGGCCAGCGCGGGCAGCGCGATTGCAGCAGCCAGCCAGGCGCTGGTGATCAAGCGGTAAGCGGTCATCTTGTGCATCCTGGGTCAATGGTCTGATGTCAGACCGATATCGCGGCAGCCCAGCGGCTGCGGTCAATTCCAGAGCATACCGGCAGACCGGTGCAATGCCCGCCCGCAAGCCCGAGCGCGGCTTACACTGTTCATCCAGAGGTCACAGGTCGGTTGCCGAAACGGTGACTGACGGATGCGACCCGATCTCTACGTCGACTTGCCATGGACTTGGTCTACAGCCTCAGTGCTTTCCTGATCGCCTACCTGATCGGGTCGCTGTCCTTTGCAGTGATCGTCAGCCGGGTGATGGGTCTTTCTGACCCGCGCAGTTACGGATCGAGGAACCCGGGCGCAACCAATGTGCTGCGATCGGGCAACAAATTGGCAGCGGTGTTGACCTTGTTGCTCGATGCGATCAAGGGCTACGCGCCAGTGGCGCTGGTCCAGCATTACGCCTCCGGTCTGGGGTTCGACGACACGACGATTGCCTGCGTCGGATTCGCGGCCTTTATCGGACATTTGTTTCCGGTGTTCTTCCGCTTCCAGGGCGGCAAGGGCGTGGCAACCGCTGCGGGGGTGATGCTGGCCTTCGAGCCCTGGCTCGGTCTGGCCATGCTGCTGACCTGGGTCGTGGTGGCCGCGCTGTTTCGCTACTCCTCATTGGCCTCTATGGTCGCCGCCTTGCTCGCGCCCTTTTTCATGCTGCTGTTCTTTGACCGCCCGATGCTGGCCTTGTCGATCAGCGCGATGGGCTTGTTGCTGATCTGGCGTCATTGGCGCAACCTGGTCAATCTGATCGCTGGCAAGGAATCCAGGCTGGGCGAAAAGCCTGACCAGCCCGAGCGCAAGCGTCGCCGCCGGGCGCGGCGTCTGCACAAGGACGGTACTTCTAGTACTTCACCCCACTCTTCCAAAGGAAGTTGAAAAATCATGGTCCAGCGTTTTGATGTCGGCCCCCGCATGTCTGAGATGGCGGTGCACAACGGTGTATGTTATTTGGCGGGCCAGGTGGCCGTGGAGGGCGAGCCCGATATCGAGGGCCAGACCCGCGAGGTATTGGCCAACATCGACGCGCTGTTGGCCCGGGCCGGCACCGACAAGAGCCGCATCCTGCATGCGCAGATTTTTCTTGCCGACATCACTGAGTTCCCGGCCATGAACAAGGTCTGGGACACCTGGGTGGTGGCCAACCACACACCGACCCGCGCCACCGTTCAAGCCACCTTGGCACGGCCCGAGTGGAAGGTCGAGATCGTCATCACCGCGGCGCTGTAGCGCGCCGGAC
>CALQBT020000150.1 GCA_943328885.2 Bordetella parapertussis
CTGCTGTCGGGCAGCGGGCGCACCTACATGTTCCAAGGGCCCTGGCTGGCGCTCGCGCCTGGCCTGTGCCTGACCGCGGTCGTCTACGCCACCAATGTGTTCGGTGACGCGCTGCGTGACCTGCTGGATCCTCGGATGCGCGGCTCGAAGTGAGCGTGCTTGTGAATAGGCGATGCGGTCGCATCCCGCCTCCCGCCTATAGCCTGGCCTTCCCCCTGATTGGACAAGGAGTCGACACTCGATGAACCCCCTCAAAACCTTAAGCTCTTTCGCGCTGGCAGGGCTGCTCGGCGCAGCCTCGATGGGGGCGATCGCGCAAGCCGAAAAACCTCAGCTCGGCGGCACGCTCAACATCGGCAACGTCTATGTGACGCTGTCACCGCTGTCCTGGGACCCGGCCGATTGGGCCTGGAAGTTCGGCCAGGACACCGGCCTGATGTACGAGCAACTGTTCGTCGGTGATCTGAGCAAGTCGATTCGGCGTGGCGGCAAGCATGCTTTCGTCGCCGATTCCTGGCTGCCTTCAGACGCGATCCGCGGCGAACTGGCCGAGAGCTGGAAGACACTGGAAAACCCGTTCCGGGTCGAGATCAAGCTGCGCAAAGGGGTGATGTTCCCCGACAAGCCTGGCGTGATGAAGTCGCGTGAACTCGTCGCCGACGACGTGGTCGGCAGCTACTACCGGCTCGACAAGAGCCCGAAGAAAATCCCGACCTTCTTCGACCATGTGGACAAGGTCGAGGCGGTCGACAAGCACACGGTGCTGTTCACCTTCAAGAACTTCCACGCCGAATGGGACTACCGCTTCGGCTGGGGCTACTACTCGGGCATCGTCCCCAAGGAAGTCGCAGACGCTGGCGCGGGCAACTGGAAGAACGCCAACGGCACTGGCCCGTTCATGCTGGCCGACTATGTGCAGGGCAATGCGCTGACCTACGCCAAGAACGACGTCTACTGGGACAAAGAGACCATTGGCAGTCAGTCCTACAAGCTGCCCTTCGTCGACAAGATCGTCTACCGAACGATCAAAGACGAGTCGGCTTACATGACCGCGCTGCGCACCGCCAAGCTCGACGTGCTCGAGGGCGTGCGCTGGAGTGCGGTCGACGAGATCAAGAAGAACGCGCCGGCGATCAAGTGGAAGCGCTGGGTCAGCACCGGCGGCACCTTCCTGTCGATGCGGGTCGACACCAAGCCTTTCGACGACATCCGGGTTCGGCGTGCGCTGAACATGGCGGTCAACAAGCAGGAGATCGTGTCGTCGTACTACGGCGGCAACGCGGTGCTGTTCGGTTACCCGATGCACCCCGACTATGTCGGCTACTACGAGCCGCTCGACAAAATGCCGGTCGCGGCGCAAGAGTTGTTCGTCTACAACCCCGAAAAAGCCAAGGCCTTGCTCGCCGAGGCCGGTTTCCCCAAGGGCTTCAGCTTCAAGGTCCAGGTCTGTTCCTGCAGCCCTGACCACATGGACTTGCTGCCGCTTGTCGCGGCCTACCTCGACAAGGTCGGCGTCAAGCTCGAGATCCAGCCGATGGAGTACGGCGCTTTCCTGTCGGCGATGACGACCAAGACCCACGCTGCCGGCTACCTCATGCAGAACGGCCACACCAACCCGACCACCAGCATCCGCAAGAGCTTTGTGTCGAAGCAGACCTGGAACCCGTCGCTGTACAGCGACCCGGAGTTCGACAAGCGCATGGCTGCGGCCTACCTTGAGCGTGACGAGAGCAAGCGCCAACTGCTGATCAAGCTGATGACGCGCGACATCGTCGAGAAAGCGCCTTACATCTGGCTGCCTACGCCTCATGTCTATTCCGCCTGGTGGCCATGGGTGAAGAACTACGACGGCGAGTTGCGAGTCGGCTCCGAGCGTCCCGGCCCGATCCATGCCCGCATGTGGGTCGACCAGACCATGAAAAAGAAACTGGGTTTCTGAACCCTGGACGGCAGCGCCCTCTTAGACGTCTCCGGACGACCGCGTCGTCCGGTTTGATCCCACCCACCCAGATCGGAACCAAGCCATGGCATTCCAGATTCAACCCAGCGCCGCAGCGCGCAAACTGTCCCTGGCCGCGCTGCTAGCGGTCGCGTCGGCTGGCGCGCTCGCGCAGGCCGAGAAGCCTCAGCTCGGCGGCACGCTCAACATCGGCATGATCTACCTGACGCTGTCGCCGCTGTCCTGGGACCCGGCCGACTGGACCTGGAAGTTCAACCAGGACACCGGCCTGACGACCGAAACCCTGTTCTCAGCCGACCTGTCCAAGGCCGTCAGCCGAGGCGGCAAACACACCTTCGTCGCTGATTCCTGGCTGCCGACGGACGCGATCCGCGGCGAGCTGGCCGAGACCTGGAAGATGTCGACCGACAAGCCGCTGCGACTGGACATCAACCTGCGCAAGGGCGTGATGTTCCCGGACAAGCCCGGCGTGATGAAGTCGCGCGAGTTGGTGGCCGAAGACGTGGTCTACAGCTACAACCGGCTCGACAAGAGCCCGAAGAAGATCCCGACCTATTTCGACCACATCGAGAAGGTCGAGACCACCGGCAAGCACTCGCTGCGCTTCACCTTCAAGAACTATTTCTCCGAGTGGGACTACCGCTTCGGCTGGGGTTACTACTCGGCGATCGTTCCCAAGGAAGTCAGCGACGCCGGCGCCGGCAACTGGAAGAACATGAACGGCACCGGCCCGTTCATGCTGACCGACTATGTGCAGGGCAACGCCGTCACCTTCACGAAGAACGACCTGTACTGGGACAAGGAGAAGATCGGCGGCCAGTCCTACAAACTGCCTTTCGTCGACAAGATCATCTACCGCACGATCAAGGACGAAGCGAGCTTCCTGACCGCGCTGCGCACCGCCAAGCTCGACGTGCTCGAGAACATCCGCTGGAGCGCGGTCGAAGAGCTCAAGAAGAACGCGCCGGCGCTGAAGTGGAAGCAGCGCGTGCACACCTTCGGCACCTTTCTGGCGATGCGGGTCGACACCAAGCCATTCGACGACATCCGGGTTCGCCGTGCGCTGAACATGGCGGTCAACAAGCAGGAGATTCTCAAGTCGTATTACGGTGGCAATGCCGAATTGTTCGGCTACCCGATGCACCCCGACTATGTGGGTTACTACGAGCCGCTCGACAAGATGCCGGTCGCCGCGCAAGAGCTGTTCGTCTACAACCCGGACAAAGCCAAGGCTTTGCTGGCCGAGGCAGGTTTCCCCAAGGGCTTCACGTTCAAGACCCAGGTCTGCTCGTGCAACCCCGACCACATGGACATCATCCCCTTGATCGCCGCTTACCTTGAGAAGGTCGGCGTCAAGTTGGACATCCAGGCGATGGAGTACGGCGCCTTCCTGTCGGCGATGACGACCAAGACCAATGCCGCTGGCTACTTCATGAACAACGGTCACTCCAACCCGACCACCAGCATCCGCAAGAGCTTCGTCAGCAAGCAGACCTGGAACCCTTCGCAGTACTCAGACCCAGATTTCGACAAGCGCATGGCCGACGCCTATCTGGAAAAGGACGAGAGCAAGCGCCAGTTGCTGATCAAGCTGTTGACGCGCGACATCGTCGAAAAAGCGCCCTACATCTGGCTGCCTGTGCAACACACCTACACCGCCTGGTGGCCCTGGGTCAAGAACTACGACGGCGAGTTGCGTGCCGGTGCCGAACGCGTGGGACCAATCCATGCCCGCATGTGGGTCGACCAGCCTATGAAAAAGAAGATGGGCTTTTGAGCCTGACCCTCATGGAAAAACCCCTGCTCAGCGTTCGAAACCTGGTGACCCGATTCCGCACCGGGCGCGGCACCATCACCGCGGTCAACCATGTGTCCTTCGACGTCGCGGCCGGTGAAACCCTGGCCATCGTCGGCGAATCGGGGTCGGGCAAAAGCGTGACCGCGCTGTCCATCCTGCGGCTGATCCCCGATCCGCCAGGCCAGATCGAGAGCGGCGAGATCGTGTTCGACGGCAAGGACTTGCTCAAGCTCAGTGACCAGGAAATCCGCGAAGTGCGGGGCAACCGGATCGCGATGATCTTCCAGGAGCCGATGAGCTCGCTGAACCCGTCGCTGACGGTGGGCCTGCAAGTCGGCGAGCCGATCAATTTGCACCGCAAAGCGCCCTGGAGCGTGGCGCTAGACAAAGCTCGCGAGCTGCTCGGCATGGTGCGCATGTCCGACACCGCGTCGCGCGTCACCGCCTACCCGCACCAGTTCTCGGGCGGCATGCGACAGCGCGCGATGATCGCGATGGCGCTGGCCTGCGAGCCACAGCTGATCATCGCTGACGAACCGACCACGGCGCTCGACGTCACGGTGCAGGCACAGATCCTAGACCTGCTCAAGGACATGGCCGCACGCACCGGCTCGGCACTGATCCTGATCACCCATGACCTGGGCGTGGTCGCGCGCTACGCCGACAGAGTGGTCGTGATGTACGCCGGCAGGGTGGTCGAATCAGCGCCAGCCGAGGAACTCTATGCCCGCCCGAGACACCCTTACACCCGCGGGCTGATGGCCTCGGTGCCCAGGCTGCACAGCGACGCCGGCGAACGGCTGGTACCCATCGAGGGCCAACCGCCCGACCTGTCCAGGATGCCGGTGGGCTGTGCGTTTGCGCCGCGCTGCCGCCAAGCAACCGACATCTGCCGCAACGAACCGCCACCGCTGCGAGACTGCGGTCCGTTGCACCGGGTGGCCTGCGTGCTGGAGAGCTGAGATGGCCGAAAGCCAAGAACCCCTGTTGCGCGTCGAGGACCTGAAAGTGCACTTCCCGGTGATGCGGGGTGTGCTGATCAAGAAGCAAGTGGCCAAGGTGCACGCAGTCGACGGCGTGTCGTTCACGCTGGCTCGTGGCGAGACGCTGGGCCTGGTCGGCGAGAGCGGCTGTGGCAAGTCCACCACCGGCCTGGCGGTGCTGCGAATGTTAGGCGTCACCGCGGGGCGCATCGAATTCGAAGGCGTGGACATCACGCACCACGACAAGGCGCAGATGCGCCCACTGCGCCGGCGCCTGCAGATGGTCTACCAAGACCCTTATGGTTCGCTGAACCCGCGCATGAAGGTCAGCGACATCATCGGTGAGCCGCTGGTCGTGCACGGCCTGACCGGCGACCCCGCGCAGTACGCCGACCGGATCGCCCAGCTGATGCGCACCGTCGGCCTGCTGCCCGACATGGCAGACCGCTACCCGCACGAGTTCTCGGGCGGCCAGCGCCAGCGCATCGGCATCGCCCGTGCGCTCGCGCTCGAACCCAGCTTGCTGATCTGCGATGAGCCGGTCTCGGCGCTGGACGTGTCGATCCAGGCCCAGGTCGTCAACGTGCTGCAGGAGTTGCAGGAGCGCATGGGCCTGGCCTACCTGTTCATCGCCCACGATCTGGCGGTGGTGCGCCACCTCAGCCACCGGGTGGCGGTGATGTACCTGGGACGCATCGTCGAGATCGCACCCCGCGACGAGTTGTACCGCGCGCCGCTTCACCCTTACACCCAGGCCTTGCTGTCGGCCGTGCCGGTCGCTGACCCGGTGGTCGAACGCGCCCGGGCCCGCGTCGTGGTGCAGGGCGAGGTGCCGAGCGCGCTCAATCCGCCATCGGGCTGCCGTTTCCACACCCGCTGCCCGCAAGCGATGGCGCGCTGCCGCAGCGACGATCCGCCACTGCAAGACATGGGCGGGGGCAGGGCGGTGGCCTGCCATTTGCACCAGGTCACTGTGTCGCCGCAGCTGGCCACCGACGCGGCATGGACACCGCCCTGAAGCTTGTAGCAGCGGCCATCTCGCCGCCCGAGACGCTGCGTTTTCAGGAAAAACGCGAGACCATCCTCGCCGCCGCCACCAGGCTGTTCAACGAAGCCGGCATCAAGGGCGTGACCTTGGGCGAGATCGCCGCCAGCGTCGGCTTGGTCACCACCAGCATCACGTACTACTACCGCCGGAAGGAAGACCTGGCCACGGCCTGTCTTCTGCGTGCGATCGCCGCGCGCCAGGCGCTGGCCGAGAAAGCCTCCGCCGAACCCACGGTGCGGGCCCGGGTGACTCGCTACCTGGAACTGCGCGTGCTCAAGCAGATGTCGATCGACAGCGGAGAACAGGCCGCACCGATGCATTTCAACGACATCCGGGCGCTGCCCGAGGCCCAGAGCGCTACCGTTTTTGCCGCCTACACCGAGAAGTTCAGACGGGTTCGTGCGCTGCTGGCGGGCCCCGAGACCGCCGGGCTCTGCCGCGAGGCGCTCAACGCCCGTGCCCACTTGCTGCTGTCGGTGGCCAACAGCATGTATGCCTGGTTGCCCCGCTACGAGATCGACGAATACCCGCGAATCGCCCAGCGCCTGAGCGACATCTTGCTGCACGGACTGGCCGCAGCTGAACTGGCCTGGCCAGATCAACACATGCTCGCAGCCCTGGGGCTGCCCGAACCGCCGCCCGCAGCTGACGACACAGCCGATGCCTTTCTGCGCGCGGCCACGGAATTGGTCAACGAGCAAGGCTACCGGGGTGCATCGGTCGACAAGATCTCGGCCCGGCTGAATGTCACCAAGGGCAGCTTTTATCACCACAACGACAACAAGCTCGACCTGATCACCGCCTGTTTCGAGCGCAGCTTCGGGGTCTTGCGCCATGTGCTCCAAGCTGCCGAACAAGCACAAGGTCCGGGCTGGCAGCGCTGCTGCGCCACGATGGAGATGCTGCTGAGATTCCAGCTCTCAGAGCGCGGCCCGCTGCTGCGGGTCACCGCCACCAGCGCGCTGCCCGACCAGGTTCAGCGCGAACAGGTGCGCCGGACCATGCAGCGCTTGGCCGAACGCATCGCCAGTCTGTTGGTCGACGGCTTGATGGACGGCTCGGTGCGGGCCCAG
>CALQBT020000151.1 GCA_943328885.2 Bordetella parapertussis
CCTTGGAACTCGACGCCACGCCCCCGCTGCTGAACATCAGCGTGCCCTGGTAGCTGCGCAGCTGCGCCGCCTGCTGGATGCGGCCCAGACTGGCCGCCGGTGTCGTGGCGGGGGCCTGGGCCAGCGCACAGGCCGAAGCCAGCGCGAGTCCGGCCCCCAGAGCAAGCCAGAAACGCCGGGTCCGCGTGGTCACTGGATGTCCGACACGGTGTGCACGCGAAATTGCGCACCGCCCGCTGTCATCACGCCATTGGCCATCGTGCGGTGAGCCTCGAGGTAGCGGTCGAGGCGAGCGTTGCGCACCAACTCGCCAGCCTGCACTCTGCGCGCCAGTTGCGAACCAGAGGCCTGAGCGCCCGGATCGATCACCAACAGTCGGTAGACCACCAGCAATCCTGCGATCGACGCGAAGCCCGCGCCGATCGCAGCCGGCTTGCGCCACCAACTCACCGATCGAAGCGCGACTTGTCTGACCGGTTTGATGGGAACCGGCTCGCGCGCCAGACGGCCTCGCAGGGCTTGCAAAAACAACTCGTCGCCGGCCGGTGCAGCGGCCAAGTCCTCCGACCTCAGCACGTCGCCGATCAGGTGATAGTCGTGCCAGGCCACACGCGACCCGGCATCCTGTCGCCAGACCGCCAGCACCTCGTCGACAGCGCCAGGCCAGAGGTCGCCGTCCATCGCCGACGACAGCCGGCTCAAGCCGGCGCGATCGCTGGAAATATCTGGCCTGTCCGAAGGATTCAGCTCGGTGCTCATAAGACTCCCAACAACTTGACCGCGGCAGCACGGTCCACCACAAACCGCAGGCCTGAGCCGCTTGACCCACAAACTCGCTTCACCACCGATCCCCCACCCGGGTGTCGAGCAAGGGACGCAAGCGCAGTGCAACCGACTCACGCGCCCGAAAAATGCGCGACCGAACCGTACCGATCGGGCAATTCATCATCTCGGCGATCTCTTCATAGCTCAAGCCCTCGATCTCGCGCAGCATGATCGCCTGCCGCAGATCAGGCGACAAGGCATCGATCGCGGCGTTGACAGCTTGGGCAAGCTCCTTGCTTGCCAGCAAGGTTTCAGGCGTTGCATCATCACTTGGTTCGCGCTCGACGCGAGAAGTTTCATCGTCGTCATCACGGTTGCCCGCCAGCGTCGTTTCGGACACCAGCAAATCGCGCTTGATCTCGACCAGGGCCTTCTTGGCCGTGTTGACAGCGATGCGGTAAAGCCAGGTGTAGAAAGCACTGTCGCCACGGAACTGAGGCAAGGCGCGGTAAGCACGGATGAAGCTTTCCTGCGCGATGTCCTGCACCAGGTCGACATCGCGCACCATGCGGCCAATCAATCGCTCGATCCGACGCTGGTACTTGATCACCAGCATCTCGAAAGCACGCTGGTCGCCGCCCTGGGCGCGCTCAACCAGAGCGCGGTCGATGTCATCGATGCTCATGGACAAACCATCATGGCCCACGCCGGTCGGCTGGACTTGTGGCCGGGCTACCGGCATGGGCCATCAAGGCCACGCGCAGACCGTGCCAGGCAGAGCCCACAGATGACGCGCGAGCCACCTGCCAGCGCCCCCCCCCCGCAGCGGGATGGATGCGCAGCAGCAACCAGGACCCGAGATCGAGCGCGACCTCCAGCCTTGTCAGCACAAGTTCGGCCCCGCTGTAGTTGCCAGACGGGCGCAGGACCAGGGTCCAGACCTGAGCATCCCAGCGCAGCCAGAGAGCATTGCCAGGCAAGGCTGAGCGCGCCAACACAGCGCCAAGCCAGGCGGCAGCTGCGACCAGCGCTGCCGCGGCGATCCAGCCCAGCCAGGACATCGCCAGTTCGGCCAAGCCCTGAACCCAGGCCAGCAGGGCCGCGCCCGTCAGGGCGTGCAGCAGCGCGATCAACACCCGTTCAAGCCGGCCACCATCCAGGCTTGCCGACACGGCCGGGGCAGCCTGCATCCCCGTGCAGGCTCACACCCGACGCAAGACCAGCGTGCCGTTGGTGCCGCCGAAGCCGAAATTGTTCTTCACCGCGACGTCGATCTTCATCTCGCGCGCTGTGTTGGCGCAGTAGTCGAGGTCGCAGGCCGGATCCTGGTTGAAGATGTTGATGGTGGGCGGCGACACCTGGTGGTAGAGCGCCAGCGCCGTGAACACCGACTCGATGCCTCCAGCGCCACCCAGCAAGTGCCCGGTCATCGACTTGGTCGAGTTGACCACCAGACTGGCCGCATGGTGGCCAAACGCCAGCTTGATCGCATTCGTTTCGTTCAAGTCACCGAGCGGGGTCGAGGTGCCGTGGGCGTTGAGGTACTGCACATCGGCCGCATTGACGCCCGCATTGAGCAGCGCGGCCCGCATCGACCGATTGGGGCCGTCGACATTGGGCGCCGTCATGTGATAGGCATCAGCGCCCATGCCAAAACCGGCCAGCTCGGCATAAATCCGGGCGCCGCGCTTCTTGGCATATTCGTATTCTTCGAGCACCACCACGCCCGAGCCCTCGCCCAGCACGAAGCCATCGCGGTCGCGATCCCAGGGCCTCGACGCCGTCTGCGGATCATCGTTGCGCGAAGACAGCGCGCGCGCGGCAGCAAAACCGCCGATGCCCAGCGGCGAGACCGTGCTTTCGGCACCGCCGGCGACCATCACATCGACGTCACCGTACTCGATCAATCGCCCGGCCAAACCGATCGCGTGGAGACCGGTACTGCAGGCGGTGGCCAGCGCCAGGTTGGGGCCGGTGAAGCCGAACTTGATCGACAGATGGCCCGAGATCATGTTGATGATCGAGGCCGGCACAAAGAAAGGCGAGATGCGCCTGGCGCCGCGCGCGGCATATTCGATCTGGGTCTCTTCGATCAAAGGCAGACCGCCGATGCCCGACCCTACCATGCAACCTATGCGCTCGGCCTGCTCCGCACTGAGCGCCTCAGCGGTCGGCAAGCCCGCATCCTGCACCGCCTGGATCGCCGCCGCCAAGCCATAGTGGATGAACTTGTCCATGTGGCGGGCTTCCTTGGCGGGGATGTAATCCTCGATCTGGAAGTCCTTGACCTCGCCCGCAAACCGGCACGACAACGCCGAAGCGTCGAAGCGGCTGACGTTGGCGATGCCTGAGCGGCCCGCCAGAATGTTGGCCCAGCCGGCGGCCACTGAATTGCCTACCGGGCTGACCAGCCCGAGGCCGGTGATGACAACGCGACGACGGGTCATGTCAAAAACAGTCAGGCCTTCTGGTGGTTCTGCGCGTAGTCGATCGCCAGCTGAACCGTGGTGATCTTCTCCGCCTCTTCGTCGGGAATTTCGATGCCAAACTCGTCCTCGAGCGCCATCACCAACTCCACCGTGTCGAGCGAGTCGGCACCCAGATCGGCCACGAAAGCCTTCTCGTTGCTGACATCGGCCTCAGGCACGCCGAGTTGCTCGGCAATGATTTTTTTGACGCGTGCTTCTATATCGCTCATGACTCCTCCGGGAGTAAAAATGCTCAAACAGACCAGGATTCTACCGGCGGCGGTGCCCGCTTCGGGCCATCGCCCCCGCGCCGCGCCGGTCAAACCTCTGATCGGCGGGTGGAACAGGTCGTCACGCTTGGCGGCGCCACGACCTGCAGGCTTTCAATTCATGTACATACCGCCATTGACGTGCAATTCGGCACCGGTGATGTAGGACGCCAGCGGCGACGCAAGAAACGCCACCGCATGGGCGACCTCCTCGGGCGTACCGAGCCGGCCGAGTGGAATCTGACCCAGCAGCGCGGCCTTCTGCGCCTCGGGCAGGCCCGCGGTCATGTCGGTGGCGATGAATCCCGGCGCGATGCAGTTGACGGTGATGTTGCGGCTGCCCAACTCGCGCGCCAGCGAGCGCGTCATGCCCGCCACGCCGGCCTTGGCCGCAGCGTAGTTGGCCTGGCCGGCGTTGCCTGCCGCACCCACCACCGAGGTGATGCTGATGATGCGGCCGTGACGCTGCTTCATCATCGTTCGCATCACCGCGCGGCTGCAGCGAAACACCGCCTTCAGGTTGGTGTCGAGCACCGCGTCCCAATCGTCGTCCTTCATGCGCATCGCCAGTGTGTCACGGGTGATGCCGGCGTTGTTGATCAGCACGTGCAAGCCGCCATGGGATTTGACGATGGCGTCGATCGCCGCATCAACGCCAGCAGGGTCGTTGACGTCCAGGCACAAGCCCTCGCCACCGTGGGGCGCCAGCGCCTCAGTGATAGCCGCCGCACCGGCGGCGCTGGTGGCCGTGCCGATCACGACAAATCCCTGGGCGGCCAAGGCTTGGGCGATGGCGCGGCCGATGCCTCTGGTCGCGCCGGTGACGAGCGCGACTTGGCGGTCTGCGCCGGTGACCTGCGCGACTTGGCGGTCTGCGCCGGTGACCTGCGCGACTTGGCGGTCTGCGCCGGTGACCTGCGCGCCCTGAGAGGGTTCGCTCACGCCAGCATCCCCTTGGCTTCTTGCAGCGAGGCCGGGTCGAATACCGAGCCGCTCATCGCCTCGGCGTCGATGCGCTTGACCATGCCGGCCAGCACCTTGCCCGGCCCGCATTCGACGATGTGGCTCAGGCCGAGCCCCCGCAGCGCGCGCACCACCTCGACCCAGCGCACCGGCCCGAAAGCCTGGCGGTACAGCGCATCACGGATCGCAGCGGCGTCCACAGGTGACGCGACATCGATGTTGTTGATGACCGGTATCCGCGGCGCGGACAGTGCCACCGAGGCCAGACGCTCGCGCAAAGCCTCGGCAGCCGGCTTCATCAGCGCGCAGTGGAAAGGCGCGGACACCGCCAGCGCCAGCGTGCGCTTGGCACCCAGCGCTTTGAGCAGTTCGCAGGCCTTGGCCACACCCGCTTGGCTGCCGGAGATCACGATCTGCTTGGGGTCGTTGAAGTTGGCGGCTTCGACCACCTCGCCGCTGGCTGCCGCAGCCTGGGCGCAGCCTTCGACCACCTGGGACGCGTCAAGCCCGAGGATCGCTGCCATCGCCCCGGCACCCACCGGCACTGCCCGCTGCATCGCCTGGGCCCGCAGTCGCACCAGCGGCAGCGCGTCAGCCAGGCTCAGCGAGCCCGCAGCCACCAGCGCGCTGTACTCGCCCAGCGAATGCCCTGCCACCGCAGCCGGCAACGCGCCGCCTTCGGCCAGCCAGGCGCGCCAGCAGGCGATCGCCGCGGTCAGCATCACCGGTTGGGTGTTGGTCGTGAGGTCGAGCTGTTCCTTGGGGCCAGCCGCGATCAGCGCTGCGATGTCCTCGCCGAGCGCCTGCGAGGCTTCATCCAGTGTGCTGCGCACCGCAGGGTGGTCGCCCCAGGCGTCCAGCATGCCAACGGACTGGGAACCCTGGCCCGGAAAGACAAAGGCAAACTTGGTCATGGAGGGAATCGTCGGAGAAGAATTGAGGCTTGACGCACGCGAGCAAGTGTCTGGCTCAGAAATCGAGCAGTACCGCGCCCCAGGTGAAACCGCCACCCACGCCTTCGAGCAGCAAGGTGTCACCACGCTTGACACGGCCTGAACGCACGCCGAGATCCAGCGCCAACGGAATCGATGCCGCCGAGGTGTTGCCGTGCTCATCGACCGTGACGATCACCTTGTCCATGCTGAGCTTGAGTTTGCGCGCAGTGGCTTGCATGATGCGGATGTTGGCCTGGTGCGGAATCAACCAGTCGATGTCGGCCTCGGTCCGACCCGCCTTGGCCAGCACCGCGCGGGCGGACTGCTCAAGCACGCCGACCGCCAGCTTGAACACGGCCTGGCCATCCATCCTGATGAAAGGGTCGCCCGACACCTGCCCGGCCGAGACCGTTCCCGGCACGCACAGCAGGCCGACATGGCGGCCATCGGCGTGCAGGTCGGTGGCGAGCAGGCCGGGGCTGTCGCTCGCCTCGAGCACCACCGCGCCGGCACCATCGCCAAACAGCACGCAGGTGCCGCGATCCTTGAAGTCGAGAATGCGTGAAAACACCTCGGCGCCAATCACCAGCGCCCGGCGCGCCGTTCCGGTGCGAAGCATCGAATCGGCCACCGTCAGCGCGTAGATGAAGCCCGAGCACACAGCCTGCAGATCGAAAGCCGGACAAGCGACGATGCCCAGCTTGTGCTGAACGATGCAAGCGGTGGACGGGAACACCATGTCCGGCGTCGACGTGGCGACGATGATCAGGTCGATGTCTTGGGCCAGGCAGCCCGCAGCCGCCATGGCCTGGCGCGCGGCACCAGCGGCCAGATCACTGGTCAGCGTGCCCGCATCGACAAAATGCCGTGCCCGGATGCCGGTGCGCTCGACAATCCAGTCATCCGAGGTCTCGACGCCGTCAGCCGCCAATTCGGCCGTCAGGTCGGCGTTGCTGACCCGGCGCGCCGGCAGCATGCTGCCAGTGCCGGCAATGCGGGTGGTCCTGGGCGAGCCAGATGGCAGACTTGAAGGGCTAGGATTCATGCGGCTTTGGCAGAGGCGGCGGGGTCGGGTTCGGCAGCGCTGACATGACCTGCGCTGGCGCGGCCCTCGGGCAGCACCGCCAGGGTGTTGCGGATGCGGTCATGCACCCGGTCCAGCAAGCGATTGCGCGCGGCATCATACCCCCGAGCCAAAGCATGTTCGAAGGCGAAGGCGTCCGACGAACCATGGGCCTTGAACACCAGCCCGCGCAGCCCCAGCAGCGCGCCGCCGCTGTAGCGCCGGTGGTCGACCCGATCCTTGAATCGTCTGAGCACCGGCATCGCCACCAGCGCTGCCAGCTTGGACAGCGGCGTGCGGGTGAACTCCTGCTTGATGAACTGGCCCATCATGCCGGCCAGCCCTTCAGCCGTCTTGAGCAGCACATTGC